>NZ_JBQEOZ010000014.1:87431-95042 GCF_052045495.1 Microbacterium sp. 22242
AGGCGCGGTTCGCCGCGTATCCGGCTTCGCCGACGGCCGCGAGCACGGCCGCGTCGTCGATCTCCGCCGCCGAGGTCACGACGAGCTTCCCCGTGGCCGCGCTGACGTCGATGTCCTGCACGCCGGCGATCGTGCCGACCTCCCGGCGCACCGACGCCTCGCAGTGGCCGCAGCTCATCCCGGTCACCCGGTATTCCGTGATGGTCATCCTGTCTCCTTCGTCCGATGCCCCGTCCTGGGGCCGATGTCTCTATCAACCATATACCCCCCTGGGGTATTCCCGGGCCCTGGGGGATCGAACCTTCCCTGCGACGACTACGCTGGCCCCGCGTCGCTGCTCCGGCGCACCGACGCCCGACAGCCGATCGAACGGATCCCGATGTCCGAGCAGACGACGCGCTCCCCCGCCCGCGCGGCGGTCGCGCCGCTCTACCTCGCCGGCTTCACCACCGCGTTCGGGGCGCACGGGATCGCCGCAGCGCTCGGTGCCGAATCCGAGGACATCGGGTTGAACCTGCTCGCCTTCGGCGTGATCCTCGCGCTGTACGACGTCGCCGAGGTGTTCCTGAAGCCGATCTTCGGCTCCCTGAGCGATCGCATCGGGGCCAAGCCGGTGATCCTCGGCGGCCTCGCGCTCTTCGCTCTCGCATCCGCGGCCGGGATCTTCACGGCGACGCCGCTCTGGCTGGGGGTCGCGCGGTTCGGACAGGGCGTCGCCGCCTCGGCGTTCTCCCCCGCCTCCTCGGCGGCGGTCGCCCGGCTCGCCCCGCCGGGGACCGCCGGGCGCCACTTCGGCCGTTACGGGTCGTGGAAGGGGCTCGGCTACGCGCTCGGCCCGCTCATCGGGGCGGGCCTGATCCTGCTCGACGGGTTCCGCGGCCTGTTCCTCGCCCTCACCCTGCTGGCCCTGGTCACCGCGGTCCTCGTCGCCGTGTTCGTGCCGGCCCTGCCGGTGCTGCCCCGACGGCGTTACACGCTCCGGGATCTGGTCGTGCAGACCGTCGAGCCCGGGTTCCTGATCCCGACCCTGGTGCTGGCCGCCGGCACCGGCGCGCTCGGCGTCTCGGTCGGCTTCCTCCCGCTGCTCGGCAGGACGCTCGGACTCGGCACGGCCGGCAGCATGGCCGCGGTCACGGTCCTCGCGCTCGCGTCCACCCTCACCCAGCCCGTCGCCGGCAGGCTCCGCGACGCCGGGCGGATCCGCACGCGCTCCGGCAGCACGGCAGGACTGCTCGGGATCGCCGTCGGGATCGCCGCCCTGGCGCTGTTCCCCTCGCCGATCGTCCTGTACGCCGCCGCGCTGCTCGTCGGGGTGGGGATCGGGATCGCCACGCCCCTGGCGTTCGCGCACCTCGCCGACTCCACGCCCCACGAGCGCATGGGGCGCACGATGGGCAACGCCGAACTGGGCCGTGAGCTGGGCGACGCCGGCGGTCCGCTGCTGGTCGGAGCCATCGCCGCAGCCGCCGCGCTCCCTCTCGGCCTCGGCGCGCTGGCCGTCGTCATCGCCGCGATCGCCGCCACCGGCGCCGTCGCACTCCGCGACACGACAGCACCCGGGTCGGAGTAGCTGCCGCTCCGCGGACGGGTCACCGATCCAGGATCGCCCGCGCGCTCGCCTCGGGGCGGAGGTCGAGTCCGCGCAGCAGCTGCGCGTTGAGCGCGACCACCATCGTGGACAGGGACATCAGGATCGCGCCGACCGACATCGGCAGCACGAACCCGATCGGCGCGAGCGCGCCGGCGGCGAGCGGCACCGAGATCAGGTTGTAGCCGGCCGCCCACCACAGGTCCTGGGTCATCTTGCGGTACGAGGCCCGGGACAGCTCGATGACCGACAGCACCGAACGCGGGTCGGAGCCGGCCAGGATGACCCCGGCCGAGGCGATCGCGACGTCGGTCCCTGCGCCGATCGCGATGCCGACGTCGGCCTGGGCGAGCGCGGGGGCGTCGTTGACGCCGTCGCCGACCATCGCGACCTTCTTGCCCTCGCGCTGCCGCGCGGCGACCTCGGCGGACTTGTCCTCCGGCCGCACCCCCGCGAAGACCCGGTCGATGCCCAGCTGGTCGCCGACCGCGTGCGCGACCGCCGGCGCGTCGCCGGTGATCATGACGACCTCGACGCCGATCCTGTGCAGCGCGTCGACGGCCTCCCGCGATTCCGGACGGACCTCGTCGGCGAGCTTCAACCCGCCGACCACCTTCCGGTCCGAGACGACGTGCAGGATGATCGCGCCCTCGCTCCGCCACCTCTCCGCCTCCTCGACCTCGGCCGCGCCCAGCTCGGCGAGCAGACGAGGGCCGCCGACCCGCACCTCGTGGCCGTCGACGGTCGCCCTGACGCCGACCGCCGGAGACGACGTGAAACCGGTGGCCGTGGCGACGGTGAGGTTCTTGTCCTTCGCGGCGCGCACGATGGCCCGGGCGAGGGGATGCTCGCTGTCCGCTTCCGCGGCTGCGGCGAGCGCGAGCAGCCGATCCGCGTCCAGGGCGTCGATCGCCTGCACGGCCGTCACGGTGGGCTCGCCCTTGGTGAGGGTGCCGGTCTTGTCGAAGACGACGACGTCCACGGTCCGCATGCTCTCCAGCGCGAGACGGTCCTTGACGAGCACACCGCCCTTCGCGGCGCGCTCGGTCGCGATCGACACGACGAGCGGGATCGCCAGCCCCAGCGCGTGCGGGCACGCGATGACCAGCACGGTGATGGCCCGCACGACCGCGTCGTCCGGCAGGCCCGCCAGCGCCCATACGACGGCGGTGATCCCCGCGGCGCCGAGCGCGAACCAGAACAGCTCCGCCGCGGCCCGATCCGCGATCCGCTGCGCGCGCGAACTCGAGTTCTGCGCCTCGGTCACCAGTCGCTGGATGCCGGCCAGCGCGGTGTCGTCTCCGGCAGCGGTGACCTCCACCCGAAGTCCCGAGTCGGTCGCGACCGTTCCGGCGGTGACGGCGTCGCCGACTCCGCGCGCGACCGGACGGGACTCTCCGGTGACCATCGACTCGTCCATGTCGGCGCGGCCGTCGACCACCGTCCCGTCCGCGGGGACGCTGCCGCCGGGCCGCACCAGCACGACGTCGCCGACCTGCAGCTCGGAGGGGGCGACCTTCACGGTGTGATCGCCCTCCACCCGCTCGGCCTCATCGGGCAGAAGGGCGGCGAGGGAGTCGAGAGCCGAGGTGGTCTGCGCGAGCGAGCGCATCTCGATCCAGTGCCCGAGCAGCATGATCACGATCAGCAGCGCCAGCTCCCACCAGAACTCGAGCTGGTGATCCAGCAGCCCGAGCGTCGCGCCCCAGGAGGCGAAGAAGGCCACCGTGATCGCCAGCCCGATCAGCAGCATCATCCCGGGGGTGCGCGCGTGCAGCTCCCCGATCGCGCCGGTCAGGAACGGCCATCCGCCCCACACGTACATGACGGTGCCGAGGACGGGCGCGACGAAGGCGGCCCAGCCCGGCACCGGGTAGCCGAGGATCATCGCGAACATCGGCGAGAGCCCGACGACCGGAACGGCGATGATCAGGTTGATCCAGAACAGCCGCCGGAACCGGGCCACGTGGTCGCCGTGACCGGCGTGGGTCCCGTGGCCGGCGTGGTCGCCGTGGTCCATGGCGGCGTGATGCGCGCCGTGGTCCGTGTGCGCGTGGTCCATCCCGGCGTGGCGCTCCTGCTCCGGAAGCACGGTCGCATCCCGGTGAGCGTCGTGGTGTGCGTGCGGATCGGTCATGGCGGTCGCCCCTTCGTCTCGGACGTCGGGTGCAACCTGATACCCCCGGGGGGTATTCCCTGTGCCTTCGAGGGAAATCGGATCCTCAGGCTCGGCGCAGGGCGTCCTCGAGGGCGACCCAGCCGAGCATCGCGCACTTCACCCGGGCGACGTAGCGGCTCACGCCGGTCAGGGCTGCAGCGTCGCCGTAGACGTCCTCGTCGAGTTCGACCGCACCGCGGGAGCGCAGCGCCTCCCGGAAGCCGTCGATCAGCTCCGCCGCCTCCGCGCGATCCTTCCCCACGATGAGCTCGGTGAGCATCGAGGCCGAGGCCTGCGAGATCGAGCAGCCGGATCCCTCCCAGCTCACCTCGGCGATCCGTTCGCCGTCGTCCGTCAGGCGGGCCCGCAGGGTGATCTCGTCTCCGCAGATCGGGTTGCGCTGGTGCGAGTCGGCCACATGGGAATCGGCCCCTGAGCCCGTCGACGGGTCCGCGCCGAGCAGGCCCTTGCCGTGCGGGCGCTTGGAGTGGTCCAGGATCAGCTCCTGGTACAGGTCGTCGAGGCCGCTCATGCCGCAGACCCCTGCACGCCGAAGAACGCACGCACGCCGGCGACCGCGTCGAGCAGACGGTCGACGTCGTCCTCGGTGTTGTAGAGGGCGGCGGAGGCGCGCACCGAGGCGGTCACGCCGAGGCGCGCGTGCACGGGCTCCGCGCAGTGATGCCCGACGCGCACGGCGACGCCGCGGGCGTCGAGGAGCTGGCCGACGTCGTGCGCGTGCACGCCGTCCACGACGAACGCCTGCAGCGCGACCCGCTCCGCGCCCTCGGCTGCTCCGAGCAGCCGCACCCCGTCGATCGCGGCGAGACCCTCGCGCATCCGCCGCTCGAGGGCGTTCTCGTGGGCATGCACCGCGGCCATGCCGAGACCGTCGAGGTAGCGGACGGCGGCCGCGAGCGCGATCGCCTGCGACACCGGCTGCGTGCCCGCCTCGAATCGCTGCGGCGGCGGCAGGAACTCGGTGCGCTCGAACGTGACGCGCGTGATCATGGAGCCGCCGGTGAGGAACGGCGGCAGCGACTCGAGCACCTCGCGACGGCCGTAGAGCCCGCCGACCCCGTAGGGCCCCTGCATCTTGTGGCCGGAGAAGACGGCGAGGTCGATGCCGAGCGAGGGCAGATCGAGCGGCAGATGCGGCGCGGTCTGGCAGGCGTCGAGCACGGTCAGCGCGCCGACCTCGTGCGCGAGCGCGACGATCTCGGCGACCGGGTTCACGATCCCGAGCACGTTCGACGCGTGCGTGAACGCGACGACGCGGGTGCGGGATCCGATCACCTCCGCGGCGTGGTCGAGGTCGAGGGATCCGTCGTCGCGGATCCGGATCACCCGGAGGTTCGCACCGGTGCGAGCAGCGAGCTCCTGCCAGGGGACGATGTTCGCGTGGTGCTCCGCCTCGGTCACCGCCAGCTCATCGCCCGGCTTCAGCGCGAAGCGGGCGCTGGCCGGCGCGCCGCGGCCGGCGGTCGCGTTGCCGAGCGCATATGCGACGAGGTTGAGTCCTTCTGTCGCGCCGTGGGTCCAGACCAGGTCGTCGGGATCGGCGCCGACGAACCCCGCGACGGCGGCCCTGGCGTCCTCGTAGAGCTCCGTCGCCTCGGCGGCGAGGGTGTGCGCGCCGCGGTGCACGGCCGCGTTCGAGCGCTCCAGGAAATCGCGCTCCGCCTCGAGCACGACGCGCGGCTTCTGGCTCGTCGCGGCCGAGTCGAGGTACGCGAGGGGGACCCCGTTCACCGACTCGGAGAGCAGGGGGAAGTCCGCGCGGACAGCGGCGACATCGAGGGCGGAGGAACTCACATGACCACGCTACGTCAGCGGGGGGCGGGGTGGATCCGAACCACGGCACCCGCGAGTGGCCGAGCCCGTCGAATGACGTGCCGGTGCCGCCGCGGAAACAATCCGCCGTCCGCTATAGACAGATTCCCAGCTGGGGCATACCTTGTGCGGTGAGGACGGTATATCGGGGGGTTGCCATGTCACGTCGATCGCGGAGGCTACGGGGTTTCATCCCTGCCGCGATCACCGGCGCGTGCGTCGCTCTCGGCTGGGTGGCTCTGTCGATCGCTCTGGGATCCGGATCCGCTCAGGCCGCCGAGACCCCGCCGCCTCCGCCCAGCCTGCTCGGCTCGCTGACGAGCACCGTCAGCAGTACGGTCCAGGCCGCGGAGAACGTACTCCCGAGCGCTCCAGCGGCCTCGAACCCGGTCGAGTCGGCACCGGCGCCCGCTCCCGTCACGCTCCCCTCGCTCGCGGCTCCCGTGGAGCAGGTGGTGCAGCCGGTGGCCGCCGCCGTGCAGACGGTCGCGCAGGTCGCCGACACCACGATCACCACCGTCAGCGCGACGACAGACTCCGTCGCGCCGGTGCTCGCGCCGGTGACCGCCGTGCTGGACGACGTTCCGGCGACCGTGAACACCGTGTCCTCGACCGTGAACACCGTGTCGTCCGCCTTGACGCCCGTGACCACGTCGGTCGACCGCACTCTCGGCGCCGTGACCGGCACCGTGGGCACCGCCACGGGGACGATCGACACGATCATCTCCACTGTGAAGGTTCCCTCCGTGCTGGTCCCGACCCCGGCGGATCCGCCGAGCAGTGCCACGTCGCCGACCACCGAGCCTTCCGTCCTGCCGATTCCCGTCGCGACGTCCGGCTCGACCACCGCGACCGCGGCCGCCGACCTCCGCGTGCCTGGGCTCTTCTCCGCCTGGCCCGTCGACGAAGGGTCGCTCTCCGCCGTCGTCCGCCACGGCAGCGACCCCGCCAGCACCCGCGCGACCGCTGTCAGCGGCGCCCCGGCCGCGCCCGCGCAGTCCCCGGGCGGGCTGCGGGCGTTCGACATGATGTCGGCACCGGGCAGCAGCTCCGCGACCGGCAGCGGCGGCGGACACGCCGGGCCCATCGGCGCCCTCTCCTCGTCTTCCGCAGGCGACCGCCTGCTCGCAGCACGTCACGGATCCGCCCTCGACGACCGCCTGCCGGTCTCGCCGGTCGCGGACCACGACTCCTCTCCCGACTGATCGGGTCACGACCGTCTTCAGGACGGCACGTGTCAACGCGCATTCGCGCACCCCCAGATCAGAAGGAAAGAGAACATGAATCGCATCGTCAAGCGTGCTCTCTGGGGCACGCTCATCGCGGGCGGGATCACTCTCGCCAGCGCGACGGCGGCGAATGCCGCAGAGGCGCCACCCAATGGCACCGACTGCGGCTGCAACGTCGTCAGCAGCACTCTCAACACCGTCACGAACCTCGTGGCCGGGGCCTGCGATCAGTCGCAGAACCCGGGCCAGGGAGGTGGAAGCACCGGCGGCATCCCGCAGGTGACGCAGGACGTGAGCAAGCTCGTCAACGACACGCTCGGCACCGCCGGCGGAGCAGTCCCGCCGGTCGGAGGCACCGACCCGGGCGTCCCGTCCGTCCCGCCCGTCAGCAACGTCACCAGCACTGTCAGCCAGGCCGTCGACGCGGTCACCGACGGAGCCGCGGACACTGTCAGCAACGTCACCGATGCGGCGACGAGCGGCGTGACCGACACCGTCAACGGCGTCACCCACGCCGCCGCCGACGGAGCATCTGACACGGTCAGCGGCGTCACCGATGCGGCGGGCAGCGGAGTCAGCACCACGGTCGACCGCGTGACCCACGCGGCAACCAGCGGCGCCGACGCCACGCTCGACGGAGTCACCGGAAGCCTTTCCGGTGTGCCGTCGGTTCCCGGTGGCCCGGGCCTTCCGGGCAACGGTGGGACCCCGGGCCTCCCGGGTGTGCCGTCCCTGCCGGGTGTGCCGTCCCTGCCGGGTCTGCCGTCGCTGCCGGGTCTGCCGAACGTCGGCGACACCGTCAA
>NZ_JBQEOZ010000015.1:0-94067 GCF_052045495.1 Microbacterium sp. 22242
CGCAGGAAGGCGGCGGCGACGCCGGAGTCGACGGGGATGTGGAGTCCGGTGGTGCGGGTGAGGTCGGGGCCGGTGAGGACGTAGACGGCGTCGGCGACGTTTTCGGGGATGACTTCGCGTTTCAGGATGGTGCGGTTGGCGTAGTACTGGCCGAGGTCTTCTTCTTTGACGCCGTAGGTCGCGGCGCGGTTGGCGCCCCAGCCGGAGGCGAAGATCCCGGAGCCGCGGACGACGCCGTCGGGGTTGATGCCGTTGACGCGGATGCCGTGTTCGCCGAGTTCGACGGCGAGGAGGCGGACTTGGTGGGCTTGGTCGGCTTTGGTGGCGGAGTAGGCGATGTTGTTGGGTCCGGCGAAGACGCTGTTCTTGGAGGAGATGTAGATGATGTCGCCGCCGAGTTTCTGCTCGATGAGGATCCGCGCTGCGGTCTGGGAGACGAGGAAGGATCCTTTCGCCATCACGTCGTGCTGCAGGTCCCAGTCCTTCTCGGTGGTTTCGAGGAGGGGTTTGGACAGGGACAGGCCGGCGTTGTTGACGATCAGGTCGACTCCGCCGAACGCGAGCACGGCTTCATCGAGCGCGGCCTGGACGGCGTCGGCGTCGGCGACGTTCGCGGCGACCCCGATCGCGACATCCGTGCCCCCGAGCTCGGCGGCGGCGGCTTGGGCTTTGGTGAGGTCGAGGTCGGCGATGATCACGCAGGCGCCTTCTCGGGCGAGGCGGGTGGCGATGGCTTTGCCGATGCCACTCGCGGCGCCGGTGACGAACGCGATCCGCCCCTGGTGGGAGCGCGGTTTCGGCATGCGCTGCAGTTTCGCTTCCTCGAGCGCCCAGTACTCGATGCGGAACTTCTCCGCGTCCGAGATGGGGGTGTAGGTGGAGAGGGCTTCCGCGCCGGCCATGACGTTGATCGCGTTGACGTAGAACTCGCCCGCGACGCGGGCGGTCTGCTTGTTGGCACCGTAGGAGAACATGCCGACGCCGGGGATGAGGACGATGAGGGGGTCCGCGCCGCGGATCGCCGGGCTCCCGGTCCCTGAGCCTGTCGAAGGGACGGCGTGCGCGTCGTAGTACGCCTGGTACTCGGTCCGGTACTCCTGGTGCAGCTCGGTGAGGCGCGCGATCTGCTCCTCCACCGTGGCCGTCGCGGGCAGGTCCAGGATCAGCGGCTTCACCTTGGTGCGCAGGAAATGATCCGGGCAGCTCGTGCCCAGCCCGGCCAGGCGGGGGGCGTTCTCCGACGCCAGGAAGCCCAGCACCACGTCCGTGTCCGTGTAATGCCCCACCATGGGGTGATCGGTCGACGCGAGGCCCCGGATGGTGGGCGCCAACGCCGCCGCCCGGGCCCGCCGCTCGCCGTCAGGCAGCGCTTCGAACCCAGCCCGGGCCCCGCCGAACGGCTGAGCCTTCCCGTGCTCGGCGATAAACGCCGCCGCGGTCTCGATGATCCACCGGGAGTGCGCCTCCGCCTCCTCCGACGTGTCCCCCCAGGCGGTGATCCCGTGCCCGCCCAGGATGCACCCGACCGCGTCCGGGCTCGCCGCCTTGATCGCCGCGATGTCCAGACCCAGCTGGAACCCCGGACGCCGCCACGGCACCCACGCCACCCGCCCCCCGAAGATCCGCGCCGTCAGCGCCTCCCCGTCCGCAGCGGTCGCGATCGCGATCCCACTGTCCGGATGCAGGTGGTCGACGTGCGCGGCATCCACGAGCCCGTGCATAGCCGTGTCGATCGACGGTGCCGCACCCCCCTTGCCATGCAGGCAGTAATCGAACGCGGCGACCATCTCGTCCTCACGCTCCACCCCCGGGTAGACGTCGACGAGGGCCCGCAGCCGGTCCAGCCGCAACACCGCCAAACCCTGCTCCGTCAGCGTCCCCAGATCACCCCCGGAACCCTTCACCCACAACAACTCCACGGGCTCACCGGTCACGGGATCCCTCTCCACCCCCTTCGCGGAGGTGTTCCCGCCCGCGTAGTTCGTGTTCTTCGGGTCGGCGCCCAGACGGTTGCTCCGCGCGATGAGGGCGGCGGCGGTGGGGGTGGTCATGTCGGTTCCTTGGATGCGGTGAGCGGGCGAGGGGTGGGAGTCTGCGGAGGGGAGGCGCTCAGGCGCCCCAGCCGGCCTGCGTGCCGCCGAGGCGCTCTGCCTCGATCCGCTCCTGGTAGCCGGAGGCGGCGTAGGCGGCCATCGGGTCGGCGGGCAGGCCGCGCTCCTCGCGCCAGGCGGCCAGCGCCGGGCGCACGTCGGTGGAGAAGGCGTCCATGAAGACGGCGTTCGCGGTGAGCACGTCGTTCGCGGTCTGCGCGGCGGCCAGAGCTTCGCGGTCGAGCAGCAGGGCGCGCGCGGTCATCTCCTGCACGTTCAGCACCGAGCGGATCTGCCCGGGGATCTTGGCCTCGATGTTGTGGCACTGGTCGAGCATGAACGCCACGTCCGGGTTGTTCAGCCCGCCGCCGCGGATCACTTCGACGATGATGCGGAACAGCTGGAACGGGTCGGCAGCGCCCACGATCAGGTCGTCGTCGGCGTAGAAGCGCGAGTTGAAGTCGAACGAGCCGAGCCTGCCCAGGCGCAGCAGCTGCATCACGATGAACTCGATGTTCGTGCCGGGGGCGTGGTGGCCGGTGTCCAGGCACACCATCGCCTTCTCGCCGAGCGCGGCCACCTGCACGTACGAGGTCCCCCAGTCCGGGACGTCGGTGTGGTAGAACGCGGGCTCGAAGAACTTGTACTCCAGCACGAGCCGCTGCTCGTCGCCGAGGCGCGCGTAGATCTGCTGCAGCGAGTCGTGCAGGCGGTCCTGCCGCGCCCGCATGTCGTTCTGACCCGGGTAGTTGGATCCCTCCGCGAGCCAGATCTTCAGATCCCGGGATCCGGTCGCGTGCATGACGTCGATGCAGGCGAAGTGGTGGTCGATGGCCTTCTGCCGGATGCGGTCGTCCTCGTGCGTGAGCGCGCCGAACTTGTAGTCCTCGTCCTGGAACGTGTTCGAGTTGATCGTGCCGAGCGCGACGCCGTTCTCCTCGGCGTGCCGGCGGAGGGCCCCGAAGTCGTCGACCAGGTCCCACGGGATGTGCAGCGCGACCGTCGGCGCGAGACCGGTGTGCCGGTGCACCTGGGCGGCGTCCGCGATCTTCTCGAACGGATCGCGCGCGGTGCCGGGCGTGGGGAACACCCGGAAGCGGGTTCCCGAGTTGCCGAACGCCCAGCTGGGCAGCTCGATCGCCTGCTGCGCCAGCGCATCGGCAGTGGTGGGGGAGAACGTGGTCATGAGCGGCTGCCTTCGTCGTCGGTGGCGGACGTGGGGGAGGAGGAGGCGGACGTCGCGGGCGGATCCGCATCGGATCCGCTGCCGGTCGCGGATGCCGCTGCGGCCAGCTGATCGGCCAGGTGGAAGATCTCGGTCAGCGGTGTCGCGGCCTGGTCGGGCCGCCCGTCGAGGCCGAGGAAGTACGGCGCCATCTCGGCCTCCCAGCGCGCGGCGATCGGCGAGGCCGCGAGATAGGCCTGCGCGGCTGCGTCGTCGTCGCACTCGTAATAGCCGATCAGACGTCCGCCGCCGGCCAGGAAGAGCGAATAGTTGCGACGTCCGCTGGCGGCGATCTCGGCGAGCATCTCGGGCCGCACCGGCGTGTGGCGGGCGATGTACTCGTCGACGAGCTCGGGCCGGATCCGCAGCTCGATGCAGCGACGCTCTGTGCGTGGAGGCGGGTTCGTCATCGGATTCCCTCGGCGGATCTGGATCAAGAGTTAATGAATCGTTTCAAACGATAGCGAATCTGATTCGCCTGTGCAAGCGACGATCGTGCCGGCGCGCACTCGGGTCGTGTCCCGGACGGGATCCGGCGGCGACCCGATAGGGTCCAGATGAATCGATCCAGAGGGAGCATCGTGGTCAGCGTGAAGGATGTGGCCGTCGCAGCCGGCGTCTCGGTCGGCACCGTGTCGAACGTCCTCAACCACCCGGACAAGGTCTCCGCGGCCACGGTCGAGCGCGTGCAGCAGGTCATCGAGGAGCTCGGATTCGTGCGCAACGATGCGGCGCGGCAGCTGCGTGCCGGTCGCAGCCGCAGCATCGGCCTGGTCGTGCTCGACGTCGGCAACCCGTTCTTCGCCGAGGTCGCGCGCGGCGCCGAAGAGCGCGCCGCCGAAGAGGGCCTGGTCGTCCTGCTCGGCGGGGCGGACCAGGATCCGCGCCGCGAGACGGCGTACCTCGACCTGTTCCGGGAGCAGCGCGTGCTGGGCGTGCTCATCACGCCCGTCGCCGCGGATGTCACCGCGCTGCGCCGGCTCGACCGGTCCGGGATCCCGGTCATCCTTGTCGACCGCGAGATGCCGGGCGAGGCGTTCCGCTCGGTGTCGGTGGACGACGTCGAGGGCGGCTACCTCGCGGTCGCGCATCTGCTCGCCCTCGGGCGCCGCCGGATCGCCGTCGTCGCGGGGCCGCCCTCCATCCCTCAGGTCGCGGACCGCATCGACGGGGCCCGCCGCGCGGTCGCCGAGCATCCGGACGCCAGCCTCGAGGTCATCGAGGCGGACGCGCTGACCGTGCTCGCGGGACGGGACGCCGGGGAGCGCATCTGCGCGGCGGCGGTCCGGCCCGATGCCGTCTTCGCCGTGAACGACCTGCTCGCGGTGGGCGTGCTGCAGGCGCTCGCGCTGGCCGGCAGCGGCGTGCGGGTGCCGGACGACGTGGCGCTGATCGGCTACGACGACATCGACTTCGCCGCCTCGACCGTGGTGCCGCTGAGCTCGATCCGCCAGCCCGCCCGCGCGCTGGGCAGCACCGCGGTGGAGCTGCTGCTCGCCGGCGAGGGCGCCGCGGCGGGCGAGCGCACCATCCGCTACCACCCGGAGCTCGTCGTGCGCGAGTCCACGATCGGATCCCCGGCGGACTGAGCGGCGTTCCGTCAGGTGTTCCGGCGCTGCGCCCGTGCCCGGGCAGTGACGGCGCACGGATCCCTCACTCCACCTCGTGGCCGAGGTCCGGGCGTGCGAGGAAGCGCGCGGTCGCGTCGGTCACGTCCTCCAGCTCGACGATCACCACCTCGTTGCGACCGGCGCGGGTGACCGGGCCCGGCACGTACAGCGTGCGCTGCGGGCCGCGCCGCCAGTACCGGCCGAGGAAGAAGCCGTTGACCCAGGCGTAGCCCTTGCCCCAGCCGCGGGTGTCCAGGAACAGATCCGCGGCCGCGTCCAGGGGGAACGACCCACGGAGCCCGACGGGACCGGTCGCGCGCCCGTGGACGATCGCCGTCGGGTCCGCAGCGACGGCGTCCGGCGCGGTCGCCGACACGGCAGCACCGAGCGCGGCGACGTCCACCGTGCGCACCCGCCACGGCCCCGCGACCGGCACCCCGTCGAGCAGCGGCACGCCGATGATCCCCTTCGCCTCGCCGATCCGCTCGTCGTAGTTCACCCGTCCGGTCTCCTCGACGAGCAGCCGCAGCTCCGTGCCGTCCGGCAGGGCGAGCGCGCCGTCGCCGATCGAGCGCTGCAGCCGGCCGACGGGGCGGCCGTCCCGCCAGACCCACGCGTGGTCGCGGATCTCCGCCTCCAGCACGCCGGATCCGGTCAGCGAGGTCGTGTACTCGACGAGCGACACGTCCGGGCCGAGCTCGTCCATGGAGGGCGGGTCGTCGAAGGATCCGCGATCGCGCAGGACGAGCCGGAGCGGATCCGTCACCGCCTCGAGCGCCACCGAGAACGCCGGCGCCTCGGCGGGTGTCGGCAGCGGCTCGTCGGGGACGGGTGCGTGCCGTGCGATCACCTCGCGGAAGGCGTGGAACTTCTCGGTGAGCTCGCCCGACTCGCTGATCGGGGCGTCGTAGTCGTAGCTCGTGACCATCGGCAGATACCGCCCGGAGTGGTTCGCGCCGTTCGTGAGGCCGAAGTTCGTGCCGCCGTGCACCATGTAGATGTTGACGGAGGCGCCGGCCGCGAGCAGCTCGTCGAGATCGGCCGCGCTGTCCGCGGGCGGCGTCGTGTGGTGCTTCTCGCCCCAGTGGTCGAACCAGCCGCACCAGAACTCCATGCACATCAGCGGACCCGTCGGCTGATGCTCGCGCAGGGTCGCGAGACGCTCGGCGACCCGGCCGCCGAAGGATCCGGTCGTGTGCAGCCCCTCGTGCGCCCCGCCCGCGAGCATGTGCGCGATCGGCTGGTCGACCTGCACGAGCGGCACCGTGATGCCGCCCGCGCGGGTGACCCGGATGAGCTCGGCCAGGTAGTCCTTGTCGGATCCGTAGGCGCCGTACTCGTTCTCGATCTGCACGAGGATCACGCTGCCGTCGCGGTCGATCTGCCGCGGCGCGACGATCGCGTTCACGCGCTCCAGGTACGCCGTCGCCTCGGCCAGGTAGCGCGGATCGCTGCTGCGCAGCCGCATCGTCGTGTCGGCGGTGAGCCAGGTCGGCAGGCCGCCGTTGTGCCATTCGGCGCAGATGTACGGGCCCGGTCGCACGATGGCGTGCAGGCCCTCCTCGGCGACGATGTCGAGGAATCGGCCGAGGTCGACGTCGCCGTCCGCACGCCATGCGCCCTTGACCGGTTCGTGCGCGTCCCACGCGACATACGTCTCGATCGCGTTCAGGCCCATCAGCCGCGCCTTGCGGATCCGGTCGCGCCAGAGATCGGGATGCACGCGCGGGTAGTGCATGGCGCCGGAGATGATGCGGTGCGGTGCGCCGTCGAGGAGGAAGTCGGTCTCGCCGACGACAAAACGGGAGGTCATGACGGCGAGTTTATGGGAAGCGTTTTCCGGATACGCGCCGGAATCGCGCCCGTGGCGAGTGGCGACCAGCGGCGCGCGGGTGAAACTCACAGGAAATCTACTTTGACACGTTTCAAGTCCACGAGGTATGGTCGCGGTAAGCGCATTCCGGATCGCTCCCCGAGCGGACCCGGGACTGGCGCGAAGCATCGCGACGATCAATGGAGACCAGGATGCGTGATTCCGAGGGCGGTTCCTGGGCACTGCGCGCGCAGTCGCTCTGCGACTGGGTGCTGTTCACCGCCCTCATCAACCTGTTCTGGCTGATCTTCACGGTCGCGGGCCTGGTCGTCCTCGGGGCGGCGCCCGCGACCGTCGCCGCGGTCACCGTGACCCGGCGTCGCCTGCGCGGCGACGTCGTGCACGTGTGGCGGGAGTTCCCCGCGGTCTGGACGGCCGAATTCGTCCGCGGCAACCTCGTGCTCGGCCCGCCGATGGCCGTGGCGGGGCTGCTCGCCGCGAGCACCGCCGCGTTCTCCCGGATGGGGGCGGCCGGATCCCTCGGCACCGTGGTGTGCGCGATCGGCGGCGGCTTCGCCTTCCTGCTGTCCGGTGTGCTGGCGCCGCTCTACGCGCACTACGAGCTGCCGCTCTGGCGCTACCTGGTGACCGCGTCCCGGTGGCTGCTCGGCAATCTCGTGCACGCGCTGCTGCTGGTCGTGGCCGCCGCCGTCGTCGCCATCGCCACGTTCCTGCTGCCCGGGCTGCTGCCGTTCTTCACCGTCGGGGTCTGGCTCGTGGTCTCGACCGCCCTGTGCATCGGCTTCTTCCACCTGAACGAACGCCGCCTCGACGAGCGCCGCGCGGCGGAGGCCGCGACCGCCGCCGCCCATTGACCCTCCCCCTACCCCTAACCCAGACATATTGCGCGAAGGAGCAGATATGAACACCCGCAGAGCCGCCTTCTCCCGGCGGGCCCTCACCGGCCTCGCCCTCGCCGCCGCGGGCGCCGTGGCCCTGGCTGGATGCTCCGGCTCCGGCCAGACCAGCGCCACGGCGGCGAAGCTGACGTCGTTGTCGATCATGGCGCCGTTCCTCAGCACGAACGCGCCGGCCGCCGACAATCCGATCGGCAAGGCCATCGACAAGGCGCTCGGCGTCCAGCTGAAGATCAACTGGGTGCCCAACGCCTCGTACGAGGACAAGACCAACATCACGCTCGCCGGATCCGACATCCCGCAGGTCATGGTCATCCAGGGCAAGACCCCGGGCTTCGTGAAGAACGCCCAGGCCGGCGCGTTCTGGGATCTCACGAGCTACCTCAAGGACTACCCGAACCTGAAGACGAACGCCCCCGCCGTGCAGGCGGCGTCGTCGGTGAACGGCAAGGTGTACGGCATCTACCGCGCCCGCGACGTGATGCGCGAGGGAGTCATCATCCGCAAGGACTGGCTCGCCAAGCTGGGCCTGTCCGTGCCGAAGACCGTCGACGACCTCTACAAGGTCGCCGACGCGTTCACCAATGACGACCCGGACGGCAACGGCGTCAAGGACACCTACGGCATCATCATCCCGAAGTGGCCCGGCGGCATCGGCAGCAACAGCCCGTACGACGCCATCGAGACCTGGTACGGCGCCGGAAACACCTGGAAGAAGACCTCCAACGGCAGCCTGCAGCCGAGTTTCATGCAGCCCGAGTGGCTCAAGGCGGTCGCGTTCGAGAAGAAGCTCGTCACCGACGGCCTCGTCAACCCCGACTACGCGACCCTCGACTCGGCGAAATGGAACGAGCCGTTCCTGAACGGGAAGGGCGGCATCATCATCGATGTGCAGTCCCGTGCCGCGCAGCTCATCGGCCTGCTGAAGCAGAAGGATCCGGCCCACTTCCAGGACTACGTGGAGATCGGCGGCAACCTCGAATCGCCGTCCGGCAAGCTGTACGCGCTGCCGACCGCCGGCTACAGCGGCTTCCTCGCGATCCCGAAGGCGCAGGTGAAGACCGAGGCGCAGCTGCGCTCCGTGCTGGCCGTGCTGGACAAGATGAACACCCCCGCGCTCGGCAAGCTCCTGAACAACGGCATCGAGGGAGTCACGTACACCGAGTCCGACGGGCTCGCGGCCGCCGTGCCGAACGTGCCGCAGGAACTCAAGGACGCGGTGGGCAGCTACGCGCAACTCGGAACGAACGTGAACGGCTTCCAGGGACTGCTCCCCAAGCAGCCCTCGGAGTACGAGCAGCAGATGTACGACAAGCGCATCAAGATCCAGGACTCCGACCTGAAGAGCGCGGTGTTCAACCCGGCGGCCCCCTACGTCTCGGCGACCTACACGGCGCAGGGAGCCCAGCTCGACACGATCATGGCCGACGCGCGGATCCAGTACCTCGCGGGGCAGATCGACGAGAAGGGCCTCAAGGACGCGATCGCCCGCTGGCGCTCGAGCGGCGGCGACGCCGTGATCAGCGAGCTGAACAAGCTCTACAAGGCGAACAACAAGTAGTCCACCGTGCGGGGGCGGGACCTGTCCCGCCCCCGTGACCGCCCCGGAGAGGGGGAACGCATGACGATCACCACAGAGCCGCACCTCGCCGCCACCGAGGTGCTGACGGTGCCGCGCCGCAAGCGCCGCAAGGGCGTACGCGTGCACTTCACCCAGTTCAAGTGGCTGTATCTGCTGCTGCTGCCCGGCCTCGTCTACTTCGTGCTGTTCCGCTACGGCCCGATGTACGGCGCGATCATCGCCTTCCAGGACTACGTCCCGATCCTCGGGATCGGGGACAGCCAGTGGGTCGGTCTCAAGAACTTCACCGACTTCTTCGCCAGCCCCGACTTCGGCCGGCTGCTCGCGAACACGCTGATCCTCGCGGCGCTCAGCCTGCTGATCTGCTTCCCGCTCACGATCGTCGCGGCACTCCTGCTGAACGAGCTGCGCGTGAACGTGCTCAAGCGCAGCGTGCAGACCCTCATCTACATCCCGCACTTCCTGAGCTGGACGGTCGTCGCGTCGCTCACCTACCTGCTGTTCGCGCTCGATCTCGGACCGCTCTTCCAGCTCATCAACGGGGTGCTCGGCACCCACATCGACTTCCTGACGGATCCCGGGTGGTTCCGTCCGCTGATCGTGCTGCAGGACATCTGGAAGAACACCGGCTGGGGGACGATCATCTTCCTCGCCGCGCTCGCCACGGTGGACATGGAGCAGTACGAGGCCGCCATCATCGACGGCGCGGGCCGCTTCCAGCGGATCTGGCACATCACCCTGCCCTCGATCCGGCCCACGATCATCGTGCTGCTGATCCTGCGCATGGGCGAGGTGCTGAACACCGGATTCGAGCAGATCTATCTCATGACCAACTCGCTGAACCGCCAGGTCGCCGACGTGTTCGACACCTACGTGTACTTCATGGGCATCACCCAGGGCTCGTACAGCTACTCGACCGCGGTGGGCCTGTTCAAGGCCGTGGTCGGCGTGGTGCTCATCTTCGGCGCGAACTGGCTGTCCAAGCGCTTCACCCAGAACGGGATCTTCTGATGGCTCGCGAACGCTACCGCTTCAACACCCGCGCGGGGAAGGTGTTCGACGTCGTCAACATCGTGGTGCTCACCGCCCTCGGCGTCGTCGCGCTGATCCCGTTCCTGTACGTGCTGGCCGGATCCTTCGCCACGGAGGCCGAGCTGAGCACCCGGTCGTTCTTCCTCTGGCCGGACACCTTCAGCCTGAAGGCGTACGAGGGGATCCTCACGTCGCCGGCGTTCCTGCGCGCGATCGTCACGACGATCCTGGTGACGCTGGTCGGCACCGTGATCCAGCTGCTGCTCACCGCGATGATGGCCTACCCGCTGTCGAAGGCGAACCTGCCGGGCGGCAAGCTCGTGATGGGCCTGGTCGTGGTCACCCTCGTCTTCAGCGGCGGCATGATCCCGACCTTCCTGATCGTGAAGGACCTGGGCCTGCTGAACACCTACTGGGCGCTGGTCCTTCCGGCGGCGATCAACCCGTTCAGCCTGATCATCATCAGGAACTTCTTCCAGCAGCTGCCGGCGGAGCTCGAGGAGTCGGCGAAGATCGACGGGGCCAACGAGATCCAGACGCTGTGGCGGATCATCCTGCCGCTGTCCAAGCCGATCCTTGCGACGTTCGCGCTGTTCTACGCGGTCGGCATCTGGAACGACTTCATGTCGCCGCTGCTGTACCTGAACGACTCCTCGATGTGGACGCTGCAGATGTTCCTGCGCCAGGTCACCGTCGCCACCGACCTGTCGATGGTGCAGGCCGACCAGAACGAGCTGCCGCCCGCGCAGGGCATCAAGTTCGCCGTCATCGTCATCGCGACCGTGCCGATCCTGCTCGTGTACCCGTTCCTGCAGAAGCACTTCGCGAAGGGGATGCTGATCGGGTCGGTCAAGGGATGACCGCCGGCGCGCTCGTCTACGCCCATCCGCTCGCCGACGCGGCGGACCTCGCGGACTGGATCGCCGAGGGGCCCGTGCGTGCCGAGACCGTCGACGGCGCCGTGCAGCTGTCGTCCGCGGGCGGGGAGGACGACCACTTCACGTTCTGGTGCCCCGAGGAGTTCGGGGACCGGATCCGGGTGAGCTGGGAGTTCTCGCCGGTCGCCGAGCCCGGGCTCGCGATGCTGTTCTTCGGCGCGTCGGCGGTGACCGGCGGCGGGATCTTCGACGCCGGCCTGGCCCCGCGCGACGGCGCCTACCCGCAGTACCACTCGGGCGACATCCGCACCCTGCACGTGTCGTACTTCCGCCGGCGGTGGGAGGGCGAGCGCGCGTTCCACACCTGCAACCTGCGCAAGTCTCCGGGGTTCCACCTCGTCGCGCAGGGGGCGGATCCGCTGCCGCCGGTGGTCGACGCGCGCGGCGCGTTCTACCGGATCGAGCTCGTCAAGGACGGACCCGCGGTGCGCTTCTCGATCGACGGCCTGCCGCTGTTCTCGTGGCGCGACGACGAGACCACCGGCCCTCGCGTCGGCGCCGGCCGGATCGGCTTCCGGCAGATGTCCCCGCTCGTCGCCCGCTACCGCAATCTGGAGGTCTTCTCGCTGTGACCGCGTCGTCCGCTGTCTCCCTGTCCGCCGTCTCCGCCCCGTCCGCATTCGGGTCGGCCGTGCCGCTGCGCTGGCTCGACGACGCGCCGCCGCCCGCGCTCCCCGGCGGCACCACGTGGGGCATGCCGCTGCCGCGCGGCGCCGTGACGGACACCGCCGCCCTGCGGATCCGCCGGGTCGAGGGCGATGTCGAGCCCGCCCAGTTCTGGCCGCTCGCGACGTGGCCCGACGGGTCGCTGAAGTGGGTCGGAGCGGCGATCGGCGCCCAGCGCGCGCCCGGGGAGTTCGCCCTGGCGATCACGGACGGCGCAGCCCCGGATCCGTCTCCCGCGTCGCCCGTGCGGGTGCTGCCCGGCGAGGCGGTCGTGCTGGCGACGGATCTGCTCCGCGTGGCGTTCGGCGCCCCGGGGGATGCGGCGCTGGTGCGGGAGATCCGCCGCGGCGATGCGGTCGTCGCGCGCGACGTGCAGCTCGTGAGCCTGCGTCAGGAGAGCATCGACGAGCTCGGCGGCGGCGCGCGGTTGGCGGCCGCCTCGGTCGTCGACGACGTCGTGGTAGAGCAGGCCGGCCCGGTCCGCGCCGTCGTCAAGGTCACCGGCCGGCACCGCGAGGAGGGGACCGGACGCGAATGGCTGCCCTTCGCGGTGCGCTTCGTCCTCGTCGCCGGATCCGAGCAGATCCGCGTCGTGCACTCCTTCGTGTGGGACGGCGACGCCCGGACCGACTTCCTCGCCGGGCTCGGTCTCACCGCGACCGTGCCGCTGCACTCGGCCGTGCACGACCGGCACGTGCGGATCGCCGGCGCCGAGGGCGGCCTGTTCTCCGAGGCCGTGCGCGGCATCACGGGGCTGCGCCGCGACCCCGGGGCGGAGATCCGCGCCGCGCAGATCCGCGGCGAATCCCTCCCGCCGCTCGACGAGTGGGATCCGAAGGTGTCGGGCCGCATCGCCCTCATCCCGGCCTGGGCGGACTTCTCGCTCAGCCAGCTCAGCGCCGACGGCTTCGCGCTGCGCAAGCGCACGCAGGCCGGGCACGCCTGGATCGACGCGGGTGCGGGCACCCGCAGCGACGGCTACGTCGCGCTCACCGACGGCGCGACCGGAGGCCTCGGGATCGGCGTGCGCGCGTTCTGGCAGTCGTTCCCCGGCCGTCTCGACGTGCGCGATGCGACCGGGTCCGAAGGGAGGGTGACGGCCTGGCTGCACGCGCCGGACGCCGCGCCGATGGACCTGCGGTTCTACCACGACGGCCTCGGCCAGGACGATTTCGCGACTCAGCTCGAGGGTCTGGAGATCACCTACGAGGACTACGAGCCCGGCTTCGGCGACGCGCACGGCATCGCCCGCACGCACGAGCTGACGCTGTTCGCGTACGCGGCGACGCCCGCGGTCGAGCGGGTCGCCGAGGAGGTCGCCGTGCTGCAGGATCCGCCGCTGCTGCAGGCGACGCCGGAGCAGCTGCATGCGGCAGGGGTGTTCGGCGACTGGGCCCCGGTCGACCGTTCCGCCCCGTTGCGCGCCGAGATCGAGGACAGCATCGACTTCCTGCTGGCGTTCTATCTCGGCCAGGTCGAGCAGCGCCGCTGGTACGGCTTCTGGAACCACGGCGACATCATGCACTCGTACGACGCCGATCGCCACGTGTGGCGCTACGACGTCGGCGGATACGCCTGGGACAACAGCGAGCTCTCGCCCGACCTGTGGCTGTGGACCTCGTACCTGCGCACCGGGCGTGCGGACGTGTTCCGCCTCGCCGAGGCGATGACCCGGCACACCGGCGAGGTCGACGTGTATCACCTCGGCCGGTGGGCGGGGCTGGGATCCCGCCACAACGTGCAGCACTGGGGGTGCAGCGCCAAGCAGCTGCGCATCTCGAGCCCCGCGTACCGCCGCTACTACCACTACCTGACCGCGGACGAGCGCGTCGGCGACCTGCTCACCGAGCTGCGCGACAGCGACCGGCGCTTCCTCGACACGGATCCGACCCGCAAGGTGCGCGAGGACGCGGCGACCTACCGGCCTGACCCGCACGCGCTCGCGGTGGGACTGGGGACGGATTGGGGCGCGCTCGCCGCGACCTGGCTCGCCGACTGGGAGCGCACCGGGAACGAGCGCTCGCGCGACCGGCTGCTGGGCACCATGGCCGACATCGGCGCGCTGCCGCACGGCTTCCTCACCGGCGAGGCGCTCTACGACCTGGAGGCGGGACGGTTCGACACCGGCCGCGACCGGGTGGCGGTGTCGCATCTGAGCGCCGTGTTCGGGTTGGTGGAGATCGTCAGCGAGCTGCTCTCCCTCGTCGACGTGCCCGGATTCCGCGACGCGTGGCTGGACTACTGTCGGCTGTACCTCGCGACGCCCGAGGAGCAGACCGCGGCCGTCGGCGCGCCCCTGACCGGGATCCACCTCGAGCAGGCGCACAGCCGGCTGACCGCGTACCTCGCCGCGCACACCGACGACCCGGCCGAGGCAGCGGTCCAGGCCGAGCGCGCCTGGGCCGCGTTCGAGGGCGTCGGGGAGTGGCTGGTGCACCGTCGCGACTTCCGGCTCGAGCGGATCCTGCCGCCGCACGTGCTCAACGCCGTCGACGAGGCGCCGAGCGTCTCCACGAACGACGCCGCGCAGTACGGTCTCGCCGCGATCCAGAACCTGGCGCTCGTCGGCGACGCTCTCGGCGCCCGCGACTCGGCGTGAGCGCCCGCCGCGGCGCCCCGGCTGCCGACGTATGACCACCGCCCGTACCACCATCCGCACGACCACATCGAAGGAGAAGTGATCTTGAGAACCATCACCCGCATCGCCGTCGCCGGCGCCTGCACCGCCGGACTCCTGCTCGCACCGCTCGCCGCGCATGCCGCGACGCCGAGCGCGGCGGATCCGGCCGGCCTCCCGCAGGAGTCCGCGCTCTCGGTCCTGAACGTGCTGACGAACACGACCCCGGCGGGATCGCACACGTACTTCATCTCACCGAGCGGCGACGACGCCGGCCCCGGGACGAAGGACGCGCCGTTCAAGACCCTGCTGCGCGCGCAGGCCGCGGCATCCGCGGGAGACGTGGTGTACATCCGCGGGGGCCGCTACGACAGCTTCACCGTTCCCGAGACCGACAATCCGTTCGAGAACGTCTACCACTACGTGATCCCCATCTCCAAGAGCGGGATCACCTACCGCGCGTACCCGGGCGACCCGCGGCCGGTGTTCGACTTCAGCGGTGTGCCGACCGATCAGCGCGTGGCCGCGTTCTACATCCAGACGAACGTGACCGACGTCAACTTCGTCGGATTCGACGTGACCGGCGTGAAGGTCGGGGCGCAGAAGCAATCCGAGGCGTTCCGGATCGCGGGCGGGGCCAACTTCGTGGACATGGCCGCCTACGGCAACGAGGCGAACGGCTTCTACTTCACGATCGACGGCACCGGCGTCGTGCTGAACAGCGACTCGCACGACAACATCGGCCCCACCGCGACCGCGGCCGGCAACACCGACGGGTTCGGCGCGCACGCCAAGAACGTGTGGTTCATCGGCGACCGCTCGTGGCACAACAGCGACGACGGCTACGACAGCATCAACTCGGGCGGTCGCGTGGCCTACATCGACGACTGGTCCTTCCACCAGCACGGCAACCAGGACGGCATCGGCGACCAGAACGGTTTCAAGGTGGGCGGGTTCGCATACAAGACGAGCGGATTGCCGGATCCGCTCCCGCTGCACACCGTCGTCGACTCCCTCGCGGCCGACAACGGCGCGAACGACTTCTACGCGAATCACCAGCCCGGGCAGTCGGCGTACTGGATCGGCAACACCGGCTATCAGGCCGGCTACGGCGCCGCCTTCAACATGCTCGAGCGGGTGAGCCCGACGAGCCCGGACAACATCGCGGGGTATCGCGAGGTGCTGCACGACAACCTCGCGTTCGCCGGCACGTTGACGGCGAACGACGACACTCCGGCGGCGAACGAGACGAACAACTCGTGGACGCTGAACGGCGGCCTCGCCCTGGCCGCCTCCGACTTCGAGAGCACCGACATGCAGCAGCTCACCGCGCCGCGCAAGAGCGACGGCAGCCTTCCCGACGTGGACTTCCTGAAGCCCGTCGACGGTTCCGCGGCGCAGCAGGCGGGACTCGGCTATCTCGCCGACAAGGGCGACGTGACCGCCACGCTGCAGAAGCTCGTCGGCGCCTACGCGCAGTCCGGGGACATCGACGAGCAGGACATCGCCGACAGCCTCGTCGCGAAGCTGCAGGCGCATCAGCTCGGCGCCTTCGCCGACGAGCTCGCGGCGCAATCCGGCAAGCACGTGAGCGACTACGCGGCGGTCACCCTGACCCTGGTGATGAACGCGCTCACCGCGTAGCCCGTAGCCTCCGGTCGCCGCACCGGACGCGCGAATCGGNCCGATTCTCGGTCGCAGGCCGCCGCAGCGCAGGCGGCTCAGGGCAGCACGAGCACGCCGTTGCGGCGGTGCGGCAGCAGGGTCAGTGCCTCGTCGCGCAGCACCTCGGGCAGCAGCCGCGACGGCGCGTCCTGGAACGCGACGGGGCGCAGGAAGCGGCGGATCGCAGTGGCGCCGACGGACGTGTGCAGCGAGGTCGTCGCCGGCCACGGGCCGCCGTGCTGCTGCGACCAGGTGACCGCGACGCCGGTCGGCCACCCCGCGAACAGCACGCGCCCCGCGCGCTCCTGCAGCAGCTCCAGGGTCTCGGCGACGTCGTCGTCCTGCTCGGCGTGCAGCGTGGCGGTGAGGGATCCCGGCACGACGCGCAGGGCCGCGTGCAGCGCGGCCTCGCCGGCATAGCGGACCAGGAGCGTCACCGGTCCGAACACCTCCGCGAGCAGCGCATCGGGGCGCGCGGTCACGGCCTCCGCGTCGGTCGTCAGCACGACGGGCCGTGCGCCGTCGGTCGTCTCCGCGCCGAAGCCGAGCACGGCCGTGGCGGGATCGGCCTCGAGCTGCGCGATCCCGGACGGGAAGGCGCCGGTGATGCGGTCGGTGAGCAGCGGGCCGCCGTGCGCGGCGCCGACGACGGCGGCGACCTCGTCCTCGAACCCGGATCCCTCGGGCACGAAGACGACGCCGGGCTTGGTGCAGAACTGGCCGGCGCCGAGCGTGAACGAGCCGACCAGCCCGCGGGCGAGCTCCGCGCCGCGCGCGGCGACGGCGGCGGGCGTGAGCACGACGGGGTTGACGCTGCCGAGTTCGCCGTAGAAGGGGATCGGATCCGGCCGTCCGGACGCGAGGTCGAACAGGGCTCGGCCGCCGGCGACGGATCCGGTGAACCCCGCCGCGCGGATCGCCGCGTGCTGCACCAGTGCGTTGCCGGCCTCGCGTCCCTCGACGAGCGCGAAGGATCCGGCCGGCGCTCCGGCCGCGGCCAGTGCGGCGACGGCGATCTCCGCGGTGCGCCGGGACAGCTCGGGATGCCCGGAGTGCGCCTTCACGATCACCGGGTTGCCCGCCGCGAGGGCGGACGCGGTGTCGCCGCCGCACACGGAGAACGCGAACGGGAAGTTCGACGCCGCGAACACGGCCACCGGACCCACGCCGACCAGCATCCGGCGCAGTTCGGGCCGCGGCGGGGACGCCTGCGGGTCGGCGTCGTCGACGATCAGCTCGTGGAACGAGCCCTCCTCGACGACGGTGGCGAACAGCCGCAGCTGCCCGGTCGTGCGGGCGACCTCGCCGTGCAGCCGCGGGGCGCCGAGTCGCGTCTCGCGGTCGGCGATCGGCACGAGCTCGTCCGCGGCGGCGTCGAGCGCGTCCGCGAGGGCGCGCAGCCAGCCGGCGCGCTCCGGGGCGGCCGAGGCACGCCAGATCGGGGCGGCGGCGGAGGCCGCGGCGGCGAAGCGGTCGAGCTCTGCGGCGGTCGTGGTCATGGCGGAGTCCTTTCGAGGGAGGGGCGGCGCTCCGGCTCAGCGGAAGCGCAGGCCGAGCCCGGCGTGATCGGTCTCGGTGAGCAGGGCGTGGCGGATCAGGACGGGGGAGGGATCCCGCAGCGCGCCGAGTGCGCCGAAGCCGGCGTCCTCGACGTCCTCGACCCAGGGATCCGGCAATGAGGCGGGAAGGGTGAGCGCGAGCTGTCCGGACAGCTCCGGCAGCAGGTGCGGGTGCAGGGCCGCGCCGTGATCGACGGCCAGGTCGGCGATGCCGTGGAACGGAGTGATGCCGCCGACACGCACGATGTTCGGCTGCACGATCTGCGCGGCGCCGGCATGCAGATACTCGGCGAAGCGGTGCCGGGTGTGCAGGTTCTCGCCGACCGCGATCGGGATCCGGCTCGATCCGCCCAGGCGGCGCGCGAGCTCGGCGTGCCCGGCCAGGTCGTCGGCGCGCAGCGGCTCCTCGATCCACGCCGGCTCCACCGCCGCGAGCTGCTCGAGCGCCGCGGTCGCGCGGTCCAGCCCCCAGCGCTGGTTCGCGTCGATCATGAGCGCCCGGTCGGGCCCCAGCTCGGTGCGCACGGCCTGGAGCCGCTCGAGGTCCTCGGCGATGTCGGGCCGGCCGACCTTGACCTTCACCGCGTCGAAGCCCGCGGCCACCCAGCGCCGCACCTGCGCGACGAGGTCGTCGATCGGATAGTGCAGGTTCACCCCGCTGCCGTACACCCGGGCGGCGTCGCGGGTGCGCCCGATCAGCCCGGACACCGGCAGGTCCGCGGCGCGGGCGGCCGCGTCCCACACCGCGAGATCGAGTCCGGCGAGGGCGATCGTGGTGAGCCCGCCGCCGCCCGCCTCGTGCAGGTGCTCCCACAGGCCCTGCCACGCGACGCCGGGCTCCGCCGAGCGCCCGAGCGAGGCCGGTGTCAGGTCGTGCTGCAGCAGCGCGAGCACGGCCTCGGCGCCGATCTGCGGCGTCCAGGAGAAGCCCCAGCCCTCGGCGCCGTCGCTGCGCACGAGGTGCGTCGCGATCACGCCGACGCTGGTCACGTCCGCCGCCCACGGACGGGTGAGCGGCACGCGGATCAGGCGCGCCTCGAACGCGCGGATCGTGGGGGCCGCGGATCCGGTCACAGCAGCGCTCGTCCTGCCGCGAGGATCCCGGCGAGCCGCTGCTCCTGCTCCGGCGTCGGGTCGACGAGGGGTGCGCGGACGCCGCCGACGGGAAGGCCGCCGAGGCGCAGCCCCGCCTTGATCAGCGCGACGCCGAAACCGGGGGTCTCGTCGCGGAGCGCCACGAGGGGGCGGTAGAAGCCGTCCAGCAGTGCGAGGCGGCGCGTCTCGTCGCCGTCGGCGTAGGCGCGGTAGGAGGCGGTGGCGATCTCGGGGGCCATCGCGAACGCGGCCGAGGAGTACAGCGGGATCCCGATACCGCGGTAGGCGCCCTGCGTGAGCTCGGCGGTGAGCAGGCCGTTGAAGAACGCGAAGTCGTCCCGGCCCTCCTCGATCACGGCCCGCACGATCGACTGCGCGACGCCGATGTCGCCGGCGCCGTCCTTGAACCCGATCACGCGGGGATCCCGCGCCAGGATCCGCATCGACTCGGGCGTGAACTGCGCGTTCGCCCGGTGGTAGACGATGACCGGCAGTCCGCTCGCCTCGGCGATCCGCTGCACATAGGAGATGAGCCCCGCCTGCGCGGCTCCGACCAGATACGGCGGCAGCACGAGCAGGGCGTCGGCCCCGGCCTCGGCGGCGGCGCGGCCGACCTCGATCGCGTGCCCGAGCGGCCCGCCGGCGCCGGCGATCACCGGCACTCGCCCGTCGACGGCGGCGACCGCCGTGCGCACCACGGTGGCGGCCTCGCTCGCGCTCAGCGCGTGGAACTCGCCCGTGCCGCAGGCGGGGAAGACGCCGCCCGCGCCGTGCGCGACACCGGCTGAGACGTGCGCGGCGAGCAGCTCCTCGTCGATGCGGTCGGCGGCGTCGAAGGGCGTGACGGGGAAGAACAGGATCCCGGAGAAGTTCATGCGGGCTGCTCCTTTCGGGTGGATCGGAGGGCGTCGGGTGCGGTGCGCGCGGCGGCGCTGTCCGCGGAAGAAGAGGCGGCGGCGTCGCCGGCCAGCTGGTCGCGCCAGCCGAACCCGGGACGCCAGCCGAGCAGCGCCCTCGCGTGGGCGGTCGAGAAGGCCGGCGCGGTGCCGGTGAGCGCGGCCGCGACCTCCTCGGTGCCGGGGAAGAACCGCGGCAGAAGCGCGGCGAGGGGCTCGCGGGCGAGGGCGTCGTCCGCCCCCACGAAGAACGTCTCGCCGTTGGGGATGTCGTGGAGCGCCGCGAGCAGGGTGCCGGCGAAGGACGCGACATCGCGAGCGTCGACGTAATTGAAGACCGCGGGGGCGGAGAGCGCCGGGTCGTCGAGGCGCTGTCGCACGGTGTGGCCCTGCTGGGTGACCGCACCCGCCCATTCCTCGGGGGCGATCACGTAGCAGGGGCGGAACGCGGCGTATCGCACGGCGTCGCCGGTCTGCCGCCGCAGCATCGCGAGGGTCTGCTCGATCACCAGCTTGGAGAGCGCGTAGGCGTTGGCGGGGCGCGGCGGGGTGCGCTCGTCGAGCGGCAGCCGCTCGGGCACCCAGCCGGGTGCGCTGTAGCCGAGCACGGTGGGGCTCGACGCCGCGACGATCCGGCCGATGCCCGCGGCGACGGCACCGCCGAGCACGGACTGGGCGATGCCGGTGTTGGTGCGGATGATCACGTCCTCCGGGGCGCTGAACGGCACGGCGATCGCGGCGAGGTGGATGAGGGCGTCGGCGCGCGCGTCGGTCAGCGCGCGCACCGTGGCATCGGCATCGGAGAGATCGACGCCGATCTGCGCGATGCCGTCCCGGTCGAGCTCCGGCGCTCCGGCGCGGTCGAGCGAGACGATCTCGTGCCCGGCGTCGGCGAGCCCGGTGACGAGCGAACGGCCGAGCCGGCCGGATCCGCCCGTGATGACGACGCGGCTCATGGCCGTGCCAGCAGCGGCACGCCGAGCTCGTCGACGCGCGTGGGCAGGCCGGTCTGCAGGGATCGGTTGCCGGCGATCCCGACGGCGATCGAGCGGACGCCGTCGGTCCAGTCCGCGGGGCGCGCGAGCGGATCTTCGCCGGGACCCTCGAACACGTCGCGCAGGAGCAGGGCGTCGCCACCGCCGTGACCGCCCGCGGCGCTCACGATCGGGACCTCGACGGCCTCCTCCCAGTGCCGCTGCACGAGCAGGCGCTCGCCCTGCGGACGCAGGGATCCGCTGCTCGCCGCCGCGGTCGCGCTGGGATCGAGGACCGGATGCAGGCCCTCGTCGACCAGCACGGCGCCGCGCTCGATCACCTCGAGCTCGGCACGGCCCTCGGTGCCGTTCACCGCGACCCGATAGCCCTCCCACGGGCAGTGCGCGTTGAGCGAGTACGACAGCGTGGCACCGCCCGAGTAGTCCACCACGAGGGCGAGGTTGTCCTCGATCGTGATGCCCTCGCCGAACACGTCGCGATCGCGCAGATAGCCGTCGTGACCCTCGGCCGCGAGGTAGAGCGCGGCCAGGCGAGGATCGTCGCGGAGGTCCAGTTCGAACGGGTCGTGGGGGCCGTCGTGCGTCCCGCGTGCAGGACGCGCCCCGAGGCCGCACGCCGCGGCGTTCTCCGCGCCGTAGAAGCGCAGGCCGCCGGACGCGAACACGCGCCTCGGGCTCTGCCCGATCCACCAGTTCACCAGATCGAAGTGATGGCTCGACTTGTGCACGAGCAGGCCGCCGGAGTTCTGCTTCTCGCGGTGCCAGCGGCGGAAGTAGTCGGCGCCGTGCTTGGTGTCGAGCATCCAGGAGAAGTCGACGGACGTGACCTGCCCGATCCGGCCGTCCCGGATGACCTGGCGCAGTGCGCTGTTGCGCGGCGCGTAGCGGTAGTTGAAGGTCAGCACGACCCTCCGGCCGGTGCGCTCCACGGCCCTCTCGATGAGCGCGGCGCTCGCCGCGTCGATCGTGAGGGGCTTCTCCACGACGACGTCCGCTCCGGCGTCGAGCGCCCGCACGATGAGCTCGGCGTGCAGATCGTCGCGTGCGGTGACGATCAGGCGGTCGATGCGCTCGGCGCGGATCATCTCCTCGAGCCGATCGGGGGTCCACACGCTCGGTGCGTCGAACCCTCGCTCGGCGACGAACGCGACGGCCGCGTCGGCGCGCACCGGATTCGGCTCGCACACGGCGATCAGCTCTGCGCGGTCGGCGTGCGCGCCGGTGATCGCGTCGACGTACATGTGCGAGCGGTGGCCGGCGCCGGCGAGGGCGTAACGGGTGCGCGTCATGGCAGACCTCGGCTTCTCAGGAAACGTTTTCTCAGACGGTAGCACGACCGGCGCCGCGCGCGCAGCCTCCGCCGGACGGATCGGCGCGTCAGCCGGGGGAGGAGGTGGCGCGAGCCGGGCCGGTGCTCGCCCGGACGACGAGCCGCGGGGTGAGCGCGACCGGCGGAGGCGGCTCGTCGCCGCGCAGCAGAGCGCCCATGGCCGCCCACGCGAGCCTGCCCAGTTCTGTGGCGGGCACGGCGGCGGTCGTCAGCGGAGGCGAGGTGAACGCGGCGAACGGGATGTCGTCGAAGCCGGCGACCGAGATGTCCTCGGGCACGCGCACTCCCCGCGTGCCGAGGGCGGAGAGCAGTCCCATCGCGACCAGGTCGTTGAACGCCAGCACCGCGGTCGCACCCGAGGCCAGGACCGCGTCGGCGGAGGCCGCCCCGCTGTCGAAGTCCACGCTGGCGGCCCGCTCGGCGATCTCCAGGCCGGGGTGGCGCTCGCAGGCCTCGGCGAGGGCGGCGCTCCGGGCGGATCCGGACGCACTGCCCGGTGCGCCCGAGAGGAACAGGATCCGGCGGTGTCCGAGGTCGTGCAGGTGCTCCACGAGCGCCGTGGTGGCGGCGCCGTAGTCGGCGGCGATCGTCGGCGCGTGCTGCTGCGGCGGCCGGTTCACCACCACGGCGGGGGCGAGCGAGGGCAGCAGCGCGGCGAGCTCGTCCGCCGGCATGCGCGGCGCGCAGAGGATGACGCCGTCCGCACGGCGCCGCGTGGTCGCGGCGAGCACCGTCTCCTCGTGCACCTGCTCGGCGGAATCGGCGATCAGCACGTGGTAGCCGTCCTCGGCGGCCGCGTGGCTGAGCCCGCGCAGGATCGCCTGGAACACGGGGTTGGCGAGATCCGGGATCACCACGGAGATCGTCTGCGTGCGTCCGAGCACGAGACTGCGTGCAAGCGGGCTGGCCGAATATCCCAGCTCCGCGGCGGCGGCCTTCACCCGCTCGACGAGCTCGGGATCCACGGTGGGGTTGCCGTTCATGGCGCGGGAGACGGTCGACAGCGACACTCCCGCGTGCGCGGCGACCTGCGTGATCGTGGCGCGTTTCGGGCCCGGTGCTCTCACGGCTCTCCCCTCGGCGCCGACGGCGCCCTCGTCCCATTATGGTCAGCGATCGCCGGCCTGACGCGGCGCGCGGGCCCCGGAACCAGGGCGTGGCTCCGTATTCGCGTCGTGGCGCGCTAGCATCAAGAAAACCTTTTCTCTGTCTCAGTAGAAGTGTGCCCGATGCCCTCATCCCACTCCCGCGCCGAGAAGAAGCGCCGCCTGCGTGCGTTGCTGGCTCGCACCGGCGCCATGAGCCTGGTGCTGTCCTCGCACGAGGCCGTCTCGTGGTACCTCGACGGCGTGCGCACGCATGTGTCGCTCGCCGGGCCGCCGGTCGCCGCGGTGCGGGTGTCGCCTGAGGAGGATCGGATCCTGGTCGCGACCAACGAGGCCGAGCGGCTGATCGCCGAAGAGCTCCTGCCCCAGGATCGCGCCTACGTCGTGCGGGTGCCCTGGGACCTGGCGCCGGCCCAGGCGGCGCTCGCGGAAGGGTACGCGGTGGCCGAGAGCGCGCTCGCCGCCGATCTGAGGGCGCTCCGCGCCGCGTTGACCCCGGACGAGACGGACCGCTACCGCGCCCTGTGCCGAGAATCCGCGCGCGTGCTGACCGACGTGGCGGCGGCCGCGTCGGCGTCGATGAGCGAACGGGAGGTCGCCGCCGCGCTCGCGGCCGGGCTGATCGCGCGCGGGATCGACCCGATCGTGCTCCTCGTGGCGGGGGAGTGGCGGGTGCCGCACCGGCACCCCCTGCCGACGGCCTCGCCGCTCGGACGCCGCGCCATGCTCGTGGTCGGAGGGCGCCGGCACGGCCTCATCGCCAATGCGACCCGCTGGGTCGGCGAGCCTCACCCGGACGACGAGCGGATCCTCGCGGTCGAGGCCGCGTATCTGGATGCGACGCGCCCCGGGATGCGACTGGACGAGATCTTCGCGGTCGGCGCGGCCGCCTACGCCGCCGCCGGGTTCGGCCCGCGTGAATGGCAGCGGCACCATCAGGGCGGCCCCACCGGCTACGCGGGCCGGGATCCGCGGGCGACCGCCGCGACCACCGACGTCGTGCAGGAGAACCATGCGTTCGCCTGGAATCCGACCGCACCCGGTGTGAAAGCGGAGGACACCGTGCTCGCGACGAGCGGCGGAATCGAGGTGCTCACGGTCGACCCGCGCTGGCCGACAGTGCACGTCGACGGGCGGATGCGGCCGGCGGTGATGCCGTTCCGCTGAGCGGCGCCCGCGCCTCAGCTCACTCAGCTCACCAGCGTCGAGCCCTTCGCGGGCCGGTCGCCGTCCCGGCGCTCGAGCGCGCGCAGCGACCGGGCCACGAAGGCCGCGATGCGGCGGGCGCCGTCGATCCGGAAATGGGTGTCGTCGACGAGCCCGTCCGGCCAGGCCGCCGTCTCGCCCGGCGCGTAGTGCGACAGCAGCCCGGCGGATCCCTCCGGGCCGAGGTCCTCGTACAGCCAGGTCGTGAACACGGTGAGGTCGATCAGCGCCGCGTCGAGCTCGTGCGCCAGGTCGCGCACGGCATTCGGATAGTCCCCGTGGGTCGGAGTCACCCGGTCGCCGTCGAACCAGCGCCGCTCGCACGACGTGCACAGCACGGCCGTCGCGCCGCGTTCGCGGGTCTCGGCGACGAACCTGCGCAGGCGATCCGCGTATCCGCCGCGGGCGGCGAGCAGCTCCGGCTGCTTCTGGTCGTTGTGCCCGAACTGGATCAGCACCGTGTCCGCGGGGCGCACCTCGGCCGTCAACTCGGCCCAGCGTCCGGTGGCGAGGAAGGACTCGGTCGTCGCTCCGCCGAAGGCGAGGTTGCGCACCGGGGCGTCCACGAACGCCGCGAGCGCCTCGCCCCAGCCGGCCATCGGCGCCTCCGCCGGCTTCATCGGGGCCACCGTCGAGTCTCCCGCGAGGTGGTAGGTCATGTCCGCTCCTTCCTCGGATGCGCGATCCGAGATCTGTTGTCCGCGCCGGTGCACGGATTCGCTACTATGGGGCCATGGTCGAGAAAGCGTTTTCTGAGAGTGGCCGGACTCTCAGAGCCGGCACCCGCGCGGACGCGAGGGGCCAGGCGGCGCCGCACGCGGTCGGCGGGGGCTCATGCCGGCGCGGGGCCGATGGATTCGCCCCACACGACCGTCTGCAGGGTCCGCGAGGCGGCCGGAGCAGCCTCCTTCCGCAGCGCGGCGATCAGTCGTCCCATCGCGGTCGCGCCGAGGCCTTCCAGGTCGACGTCGACCGTGGTCAGCGATGGCACCAGGAACTGCCCGATGGGCTGCCGGTCCCACCCGGTCACGCTGAGGTCGCGGGGGACGGCCCACCCGCGGTGCGCGGCGACGAGGTCGTTGCTCGCGATCACCGCCGTGGGCCGGTCGTTCTCGTGCAGCGCGCGCACCGCGGCGACGCCGCTCTCGGCGGTCCAGTCCCCGTCGAACACGCGCGCCTCAGCGACCCCGAGGCGTTCCGCCCCCGCCAGGAAGGCATCGCGGCGGGCCCGGGCCGACGCGAACTGCAGATCGCCGCTCACGTGCAGGAAACGGCTGTGCCCGAGCTCGGTGAGCCGCGACAGGAAGGCCATCACGGGCGCCGCGTCGGCGAGCTCCCCGATTCCGCGCATCTCGTCGTCGAACTCTGCCGCGACCAGGACGGTCAGGCCCATGGTCGCCGTGTCGATCCCGGGCTCCAGCGGGGCGAACGACACGATGCCGTCCACCTGCCCGGAGCCGGCCAGTTCGAGCACGCGCTGCGTGCGGGCCTGCCTGCCGCCCTCGATCGCGAGCACATCGACCCCGTATGCGGCGGCGTGCGCGGTGGCGCTCGCGCCGGCGAGCATGCGGGCAGGGTTGAATGCGAGGGTCGGCACGACCACGGCGAGGCGCCCGGTGCGACGGGTGCGCATCGAGCGGGCGACGAGGTTCGGCCGGTAGTCGAGCTCGCGCACGGCCGCGTCGACGCGCAGGCGCGTGGACTCCTTGAGCGTGCCGTTGTCCCGGAAGTACCGCGACACGGTCTGGTGGGAGACGCCGGCGAGACGGGCGACCTCCATGATCGTCGCGCGCCGGTCCGGTGTGCTGTCGATGGTCATGCCGCCTCGTCTCGGATAGCTCGTTCCCGAACCATCTTGACACACAAAGTGATCGTTCACTATTGTCGTACCCACACAGAAAGTGATCGTTCACTTTCCAGATCCGAAGGAGGATCGGTGCATCCTGTACACAGCGTCCCGGACGGAGGTCCGCGATGAGCGCCCTGGGCGAGCTCCGGCAGCTCAAGACCACGACGACGACCAAGGGCGACGGCAAGGCGGCGTTCTGGTTCCTGCTTCCGTGGTTCCTCGGCCTCTTCGCCGTCACCGCGGGTCCCATGCTCGCGTCGCTCGGCCTGTCGTTCACCAAGTACAACCTGCTGCAGCCGCCGAGCTTCGTCGGGTTCCAGAACTTCGTGCGGATGTTCAGCGATGCGCGCCTGCTGCATTCCCTGGGCGTCACGTTCACCTACGTGCTGGTCTCGGTTCCGCTGCAGCTGGCGCTCGCGCTGGGCCTGGCCGTGCTGCTAGACCGCGGCGTGCGCGGGCTGTCGTTCTACCGCTCGGTGTACTACCTGCCCTCGCTCATCGGCGGCAGCGTCGCGATCGCCGTGCTGTGGCGCACGGTGTTCGGCGTGGACGGCCTGTTCAACAAGTTCCTGGCGCTGTTCGGCGTCCAGGGGCAGGGCTGGATCTCGTCACCGGACACCGCGATCTGGACACTGATCCTGCTGAACGTGTGGACGTTCGGAGCGCCGATGGTGATCTTCCTCGCGGGGCTCCGGCAGATCCCGGTGTCGCTCTACGAGGCCGCGAGCGTGGACGGTGCGAGCCGCGGGCGGCAGTTCTTCAGCATCACGCTGCCGATGCTCAGCCCGATCATCTTCTTCAACCTGGTGCTGCAGCTCATCCATTCGTTCCAGTCGTTCACGCAGGCGTTCGTCGTCTCCGGCGGCAGCGGCGGGCCCGCGGATTCGACGCTGCTGTTCTCGCTCTACCTCTACCAGCGCGGGTTCCGCGCCTTCGACATGGGCTACGCCTCGGCGCTGGCGTGGCTGCTCGTGCTGATCATCGGCGCCTTCACCGCCCTGAACTTCTGGGCCTCCAAGTACTGGGTCTTCTACGATGACTGAGACATCCACGCTCCTGTCCGTGCGTCCCGATCAGGTGACGCGCAACCCCGCCAGCCGCCGTCGCGCACTGCAGCCGGTCAGGGCCCTCATCAAGCACGTCGTGCTGATCCTCGGCGCGCTGATCATGCTCTACCCCGTGCTGTGGATGGTGGTCAGCTCGCTCCGGCCGGCCGACGGCATCTTCGGCGACCCGACCCTCGTCCTGAAGACGTTCGAGATCAAGAACTACGTCAACGGCTGGAACGCCCTGACCGAGCCCTACGGGCACTACCTGATCAACTCGATGCTCGTGGTGCTCGGCGCCATCCTCGGCAACCTCGTGGCCTGCTCGCTCGCCGCTTACGCGTTCGCGCGGCTGAACTTCCGCGGCAAGCGCTGGTGGTTCGGCATCATGCTCGTCACGATCATGGTGCCGATCCACGTGATCATCGTGCCGCAGTACATCATGTTCTCCCAGATCGGCTGGGTGAACACGTTCTGGCCGCTGATCGTCCCGAAGCTGCTCGCCACCGACGCGTTCTTCGTCTTCCTCATGGTGCAGTTCATGCGCGGCATCCCGCGCGAGCTCGACGAGGCGGCGCGCATCGACGGCGCGGGGCACCCCCGGATCTTCCTGCAGATCATCCTGCCGCTCATGGTCCCCGCGCTCGGCACGACGACGATCTTCACCTTCATCTGGACCTGGAACGACTTCTTCTCGCAGCTGATCTACCTCACGGATCCGGCGAAGTACACGTCCTCCCTCGCGCTGCGCTCGTTCGTGGACGCGCAGGGCTCGACCGACTGGGGCGCGGTCTTCGCGATGAGCGTGGTCTCGCTGCTCCCGGTCTTCCTGGTCTTCCTGTTCGGTCAGCGCTTCCTGCTTCGCGGGATCGCCACGACCGGCGGCAAGTGACCTCACCTCCCACACCCGAACCCACCCTTCACCACCGAGACAATCAAGGAGAGTCATGACCTCGACCACGATCCTGCGCAGGGCCGGCATCGTCGCCGCCCTCGCCGCGGCCGGCGCCCTCGCGCTCGCCGGCTGCTCCGGCGGCGGCACCCCGGCCGCCGGCGCCGCCAAGCCCACGCTGTCGGGCAAGGCCACCACGATCAGCGTCACCTTCTGGGGCGGCGACGCCCGCGTGCAGAAGACCCAGGAGGCGATCGCCGCCTTCGAGAAGAAGTACCCGAACATCACCGTGAAGCCGCAGTACACGGACTGGAACGGATACTGGGACCAGCTGGCGACCGCCACCGCCGGCGGCGACATGCCGGACGTCGTGCAGATGGACGAGCTGTATCTGGCCTCCTACGGCAACCGCGGTGCGCTCTACGACCTGAACAAGCTGAACGTCGACATGACCCACGTCGCGGCCTCCGCGCGGGACACCGGCAAGGTGAACGGCGCGCAGTATGCGGATCCGATCGGCGTGGCCGTGTACGCGATCGTCGCGAACAAGGATCTCTTCGACAAGTACGGCGTCGCCCTGCCGGACGACAAGACGTGGACGTGGGACGACTACGCGAAGGTCGCCGACGAGCTCACCCAGAAGAGCGGCGGGGCGATCCACGGCACCGATCAGATCGGCGGCTTCGACGCGGGCAGCGCCAAGTACTGGGCCCGGTCGGACGGCGGCGAGCTGTTCGGCAAGGACGACAAGGTCACGCTGAACCCGAAGTCGCTTGCGAAGATGTGGCAGTTCGAGCTCGACCTGCAGAAGTCGGGCGGCATGCTGTCGTCCTCGGCGATCACGGAGAGCTTCGGCGCGGGCATCTCGGGCAACTCCCTGGCGACCAACAAGGTCGCGATGGGCGTGGCCTACAACACGCAGCTGACCGCCCTCGCGAAGTCGAGCGGCCAGAACCTGGTGCTGCTGCAGCCGCCGGCGCCGAAGGGCGTGCACCCGAACTCGTACAAGCCGTCGATGTACTGGTCGGTGTCGGCCAAGACCAAGCACCCGGCCGAGGCGGCCGCGTTCGTGGACTACCTCCTCAACGACGCGGACGCGGCGAAGATCCTGCTCACCGAGCGCGGCGTGCCGGCGAACGACAAGACGCGCGCCCTGATCAAGGACGCGCTCGCGCCGACCGACCAGGCGGCCATCGCGTATCAGGAGTCCGTGACCCCCGGCAAGGCGCCCCTGGTCACCCCGAATGGCGCCAGCACGATCGAGACGATCCTGCAGCGCTACACGCAGCAGGTCTTCGCGGGTCAGCAGAAGCCGCTCGACGCGGCGAAGGCGTTCATCGCCGAGCTGCAGGGCGAGATCGACTCCGCGCAGTGAGGCACGGCGCGGGGGAGGGGTNTCGCCCTCCCCCGCGCCCGTCCCGATCCCCCCGCGATCCCGCACCCTCGACACCCTCGCGATCGCTCACCGTCGATCCCCCCGCGATCCCGCACCCTCGATCCCCTCGCGATCCCTCGCCGTCGATCCCGCATCCAGGAGAACCCCGCATGAACCCCCCGACCTCACGGCCGTACCGCGCCGCCATCATCGGCACCGGCGGCATCGCCCGCGTCCACGCCAAGGCGCTGAAGGCGCTCGCGCCGCGGATCGAGCTCGTGGCCGTCGCCGACGTCGATCCCGACCGCGCACGCGCCTTCGCGGCAGAGTTCGCCGTGCCGTCGGTGCACACCGATGCCGCCGCGCTGCTCGCCGGGCACGGCCTGGATCTGGTCAGCATCTGCACGCCGCCGCAGTCGCACGCGCCGCTCGCGGCGCTGGCGCAGCGCGCCGGCGTGGTGCCGCTCGTGGAGAAGCCCACGACGCTCAACCTGCGCGAGCTGGACGAACTGCGCGCGGTGGAGGAGGAGACCGGCGTCCCGGTGCTGACGGTGTTCCAGCACCGGTTCGGCGCCGCGGGGCGGCTCCTGGCGCGGCTCGTCGCCGAGGGCGGTCTCGGCCGGCCGCAGGTCGCGACCTGCGAGACCCTCTGGTACCGCGACGACGCCTACTTCGGAGTGCCGTGGCGAGGGCGCTGGGACGTCGAGGGCGGCGGACCGACGATGGGGCACGGGATCCACCAGTTCGATCTGCTCCTGGCGATCCTCGGCCCGTGGGCGGAGGTGACCGCGTTCGCCGCGCGGCAGTCGCGGCCGACGGACACCGAGGACGTGTCGCTCGCGCTGGCCCGGTTCGAGAACGGCGCTCTCGCGACGGTCGTCAACTCCGTGGTCTCGCCCCGGGAGAGCTCGCGGCTCCGGTTCGACTTCGAATTCGCGACCGTCGAGGTGGAGCACGTCTACGGCTACACCACGGCGGACTGGACCTTCACCCCGGCACCGGGGCACGAGGAGCTGGCCGCCCTCTGGCAGCCCGACGCCACCGGCGGCACGAGCGGGCACGGCGATCAGCTCGCCGCGATCCTCGACGCCTTCGACGCGGGCACCCCGCCCGAGGCGTCCCTGACCCAGGCGCGCCGCACCCTCGAGTTCGCGGCGGCCACGTACGCGTCCGCGTTCCGGGGGCGTCCGATCGCGGCGGGCGAGATCGGCCCTGACGACCCGTTCGCCGCGACCATGAGCGGTGGCATGGTCCCCTGGGCGCCGCTGAAAGAGGCGCTGGTATGACCGGCGCGCTGGACGTCCGGGATGACGGGAGGGCGGTCGTCGTCGCCGAGGGCGACGTCGAGCTGCTGCGCTACGTGCACGCGCCCGACTCGCCGCAGCTCGAGTCGCCGAAGCCGTATCTGGATCCGCTGCGCACCCGCGCGGGCCGCGTGGTGAGCCTGTTCCGGCCGTGGGATCACGTCTGGCACAAGGGCATCGCCTGGTCGCTGCCCGTCGTCGGGGAGGAGAACTTCTGGGGCGGGCCCACCTACGTGCACGGTGCGCCGGGACACGGATACGTGCAGCGGCCGAACAACGGCACCCAGGCCGTCGTCGGCGGGGTGCGGACGAGCGTGCGCGACGGCGTCGCGGAGATCGGGCACGCCGTGCGGTGGACGACGGAGTCGGGTGCGCACCTGTTCGACGAGAGCCGGACGATCACGGCGCGGATCCTGGACGAGCGCTCCTGGGCGCTGACCTTCGAGACGGGGATGACGAACGTCTCCGACGCCCCGATCGCGATCGGATCACCCACCACCCGGGGACGGGAGAACGCGGGCTACGGCGGGTTGTTCTGGCGCGGCCCGCGGTCGTTCACCGGCGGCACGCTGGTGACCGCGACGGGATCCGGATCCGGATCCGATGTGCGCGGGCAGCGGCACGAGTGGATGGGGTTCGCGGGGCGCCACGACGTGATCGACGCCGTCTCCCTCCTCGTCATGGTCGACGCCGCCGAGAATCCGCACCATCCCCCGCAGTGGTTCGCGCGCTCCGAGGAGTTCGCCGCGCTCAACCCCGCGCCGTTCTTCAGCGAGGAACTGACGATCGCGCCCGGCGAGACCGCCGTGTTCCGCTACGGCGTGGGCATCGCGGACGCGGACGCCGGCGGAGCACCTGCCCTCGCCGATGCCGTGCGCGCAGTGCTCGCGGAGGCGCACGCATGATGGCCGCATCCCCCGTCCGCTCCTGACCTCGACTCACCTCACACACGAAGGAACAACGATGTCCCTTTCCCTGCTCGGCGCCCGCGGCGCCGCCGTCGTCACGCTGACACTCGCCGCGACCATCGGCGCGATGCTGCCCACCCTCGCCGCAGCGCCCGCCGCGGCGGCCGAGGGGTCGGCCTTCACCGGCTACACCGACAAGACCGCGCTGCGCGACGCCGGCCGGGCCGTGGTCCAGTCCGGCACGCTTGCGGTGACGGACGGGACGGCGCCCGCCGGCGCCGGAAAGTCCTACTACGTCGACTCGGTCGCGGGGGACGACGCGGCGGCCGGCGATGCGCCCGGGAGCGCGTGGAAGAGCCTCGCGAAGGTGAACGCCACCACCTTCCAGCCGGGCGACCGCATCCTCCTCAAGGCGGGGAGCGTGTGGACGGCATCCGGCTCCGCCGTCGCCCGCGAGGCGTACGACTACACCACCTGGAGCGGAGGCGTGGCGACGGACGTCACGGCTCCCGCGCCGACCGCCCTGCTCGCCCCGAAGGGGTCCGGCACCGCGGAGAACCCGATCGTGCTCTCCAGTTTCGGAACGGGCCCTGCCCCCGAGCTCGACGCCCGGGGCGTGGTCAACGATGCGCTCCAGCTGACCGATCAGCAGCACTGGGACATCTCGCAGCTGGAGATCAGCAACGTGACCGACGGATTCGACGCCACGCACTTCGCGCCCGCGGCGAACAACGGACAGGTGCCGGGCGAGGAGAACCCCGCGCAGGGCGACCTGCGCGGCATCCACATCCAGGGGGAGAACGCCGGAACGCTGAGCGGCTTCGACATCCACGGGGTCTACGTCCACGACGTGAGCGGCGTCACCTGGTCGGTCAGCGGCGCGGGGCTGGACCGGTCGAAGCGGACGGGCGGGATCCTGTTCGAAGGGCTCAAGGGCGACGGGCGCACGGTGTCGCAGTTCGACGACGTCACCGTGCGCGACAACGTCATCGCGAACACGTCGTTCGGGAACCTCGTGTTCAAGCAGTTCTCCGGGATGGGTACGAACCGGTATCAGGATCTGCCGCCGGGATGGGGCGATCGCGCCGCCGCGAAGGCGGCCGCCGACGGCACCATCACGGAGGATCCGGACTGGCGGCCGCACACGCACGTCGAGGTCTCCGGCAACTACCTGACGAACGCGGGCACCCAGTACGGCTGGGACGCGATGTATCTCACCAGCGTGCGGGGCGCCACCGTGGAGGGCAACGTCATCGACGGGGCGGGCGTCTCGGGCATCGAGATGTACTACTCCGACGACGTCGTGGTGCAGAACAACGACGTCGGGAAGCTCGCGGGACGCACCGGGGCTGCGGACTCCAACGGCATCGACCCCGATCGCGGCACGTCGAACATCCTGGTCCAGGGCAACGACATCCACGAGTCCGGCGAGGGCGTGCTGCTGTGCGGCTTCTCGTTCGGCACCTCCGTCGTGCGGTACAACATCATCCGGGACGTCGCCCGCAACTACGTCAACCCGCACGGCGACAGCGGCGTCAACGTGATCTACAACAACCTGATGTACAACACGGTGGCGCCGGTGAGCGCGAACACCGTCGGCTTCTTCGAGTCGTCCGGCAGCGCGTCCACCTACCTCGTGGCGAAGAACCCGCACTATGTGCTGGACAACGTGTTCGTGAACACGCGCACCGACGTGAGCGGCGCCGCGTTCCGCACGGGCTTCCCGGGTGTGCGGTTCGACAGCAACGCGTACTTCGGCCCCGGGGTGGTCGCGCCGACGACGGCAGATGTGCATGCGATCGTCACGGATCCGCTCCTCGGCGGCGACCCGGCGGCCGACCTCCGCAACGCCGTGCCGGCCTCCGCGTTGTCGCCCCTCATCGGCTCGGGCGCGGCCGTCGACCTGTCCGCGATCGCGCCCGGTTTCCACTCGAGCGGGAACTCGTCGCAGAGCAGGCTGGCCGCGACCGTGGACTTCTTCGGGCGCAGCGTGCAGACGCCGCCGAGCGTGGGCCCGGCGTCGTACTCTCCTGCCGCCGGCCACGGTCTGATCACGGGCGTCGTGACCGACGCGGACGGCCTCGTCGTCGGCGGAGCGAGCGTCTCCTACGGCGCGGGGACCGCCGTCGCGGATGCCGGCGGGCGCTACGTCGTCGACGCCCCGGCAGGGACGCTGACGCTCGTCCCGTCCGCCACCGGGTACGCGGACGGAACTCCCGTCACCGTGAGTCTCGCGGACGGACAGACCGTCGGGCAGCCGCTCCGGCTGGGAGCGACCACGGCCACGACCGGCACCATCGCGGGGACCGTCTCGTCCGCGGGCGTCGCCGTGGCGGATGCCGCCATCACGGTCGCGCGCAACGGTGCCGTCGTCGCCACGGGCACGACCGGCGCGGACGGCGTGTTCCGCGTCGCCGACGTCCCGATGGGCACCGGCTATTCGGTCTCCGCCGACAAGACCGGGTTCCAGACCGCGACCCAGCCGGACGTCGCGGTCGCCGCGGCCCGCACGGTCACGGTGTCCCTGGTGCTGCAGCACACGGCCGCGCCCACCCACTACGCGATCGACGAGACCTTTGACGGCGAGCCGACCGGCGCGTTCACCCAGTCGGGTGACGGGGTGCTGAAGTCGGTCCTGTCGCCGACGGGCACGGTCGCGATCGTCGACGATCCCGCCGTCCCCGGCAACAAGTACCTGCGCATCGACAAGTCCAGCTCCAGCTCGGGCACGCTCGGCGTCTACACGGCGAACCCGCAGAACCTGACCGGAACCGTGACGATCGAGGCGCGGATCCAGCGCACCACCACCAACGGCGTGCCGAACCAGCTCGGGATGTACTCCTATGCCGCGAGCAGCTGGCTTCCGGCGAACCCGGCCGGTTCCACCAACCCGGCCGCGACCTTCGCGCTCTCCGGCGGCAACATCATCACGCACAACGTGACCGGTGCGAGCACCACCAAGGTGGTCGCCCCGTACAAGGTCGGACAGTGGTACACGGTGCGCAACGTCGTCGACCTGGACACGGGTACCTTCGACTTCTACGTCGACGACATGGCGGTGCCGGTCCTCGCGGACCAGCCGCTGCGCACGAAGGTCCCCTCGCTCGACGACTTCCTGTTCTTCATCAACGGATCCAACGTCGGGGACATGCTGGTCGACTACTTCCGGGTGAACACCGGAACGCCGTACGGCCACGCCGACACGTCCCTCGCGGCGGTCGGCGCGTCGAGCGGGGGCGCGGATGTCGCGCTCGCCCCGTCCGCGGACGGGACGACCTGGTCGGGCGGCGTCGATCCGTTCGCCGACGCGGCCACGGTGACCGCGTCCGTAACGAGCGGGTTCTCCACGGTGTCGATCAACGGCACGGACGTCGGCACCGGAGGGTCGGTGAACGTTCCGCTGGCCGGCGGGACCCCGGACTCCGCCGTCCTCGTCACCGACGTGCCGGTGGTCGTCACCGCCGAGGACGGCTCGCAGAAGACATACACGGTGTCCCTGTCGCGGACCAATCCGTCGCAGCTGAGCGTCCTGCGCGACGTGTCGGTGGACGGGTACGCGCTCACCCCGGCCTTCAGTCCCGGCGTCGGCGGCACCGACGATCCCTATGTCGTCACGGATCCGCTCGCCTCCGATGTCCCCTCGGTCACGCTGACCCTGCAGCGGGGCTGGGAGGGGCAGGACGTGCAGGTGAACGGACAGCCGCTCGCGGCGGGCGCGACGCAGGCGACGGTGGATCTCGTCGACGGCGACAACGCGATCGTGATCACGGCCGACTCCTACGCGGGCGATGTCAGCACCTATGTGGTCGTCGTGACGCGCACGCCGGCGCCCCGGCCCGTGTCGGTCGACGTGGCGGCGTCGGTCGTGAAGAACAGTGGCAGCGGCAACACGCTCACGGTCGTGATCACGGAGTCGATGAGCGACGGGACGTCGCGGGAGCACAGCGGGACGTTCGACATCGCGAACAACGCGGCGGACGTGTACTCCGTGGGCGCGTACCGGGTGTACGTGGACACGAAGGGCAACACCGTGATCCGCACCGCGCGCATCGTGACCTGACGAGCGCGCGAGACGCACCGAGGGGTGATCAGCTCTTGCGGAACGCGCATACCCGTGCTTCAATATCGATATTGGAAAGCGCTTACCCAGGCTGGCGGAACCGGCGGGCAGGCACCGAGAGAAGGAACCACCGTGTCAGAGACGACGACCACCCGCGAGATCGGCATCATCATGAACGGCGTCTCCGGACGCATGGGCTACCGGCAGCACCTGGTGCGCTCGATCCTCGCGATCCGCGACCAGGGCGGCATCGAGCTGCCCGACGGCACGCGCGTCACCGTGAAGCCGATCCTGGTCGGCCGCAGCGAGCAGAAGCTCGCCGAGCTCGCGGCGAAGCACGGCATCGCCGACTACACCACCGACCTCGACGCCGCGCTCGCTGATCCGCAGTGGGAGATCTACGCCGACTTCCTCGTGACGAAGGCGCGCGCGACCGCGATCCGCAAGGCCATCGCGGCGGGCAAGGCGATCTACACCGAGAAGCCCACCGCCGAGTCGGTCGAGGAGGCCCTCGAGCTCGCCCGCCTGGCGCAGGCCGCGGGCGTCAAGACGGGCGTCGTGCACGACAAGCTCTACCTGCCCGGCCTGCAGAAGCTCAAGCGCCTGATCGACTCCGGGTTCTTCGGGCGGATCCTGTCGGTGCGCGGCGAGTTCGGCTACTGGGTGTTCGAGGGCGACTGGCAGCCCGCGCAGCGCCCCAGCTGGAACTACCGCACCGAGGACGGCGGCGGCATCATCAGCGACATGTTCCCGCACTGGAACTACGTCATGGAGAACCTGTTCGGCGAGGTCAAGAGCGTGTACGCCCAGGCGGCCGTGCACATCGCCGACCGCTGGGACGAGAAGGGCGAGCACTACACCGCGACCGCCGAGGACGCGGCATACGGCATCTTCGAGCTCGACGGCGGCATCGTCGCCGAGATCAACTCCAGCTGGACCGTGCGCGTGAACCGCGACGAGCTCGTCGAGTTCCAGGTGGACGGCACGCACGGATCCGCCGTCGTGGGCCTGTTCGGCGCGAAGATCCAGCACCGCAACGCCACCCCGAAGCCGGTGTGGAACCCCGACCTCGCCGACGAACACGACTACGACGCCGACTGGGCCGAGGTGCCGACCAACGACGTGTTCCTCAACGGCTTCCGGCAGCAGTGGGAGGAGTACCTGGAGTCCTACGTGCTCGGAACGGAATACACGTTCGACCTGCTCGCCGGCGCTCGCGGCGTGCAGCTCGCCGAGGCCGGGCTGCAGTCCTCGGCCGAGGGCCGCAAGATCGCGCTGCCCGCGCTGAGCCTGGCCGCGCCGAACGAGGGCTGAGGCGCACGATGACGACGATCCGCCTCCTCGCCGCCGACGGCACGACCTCCGACGCCGAGCTCAACGACTCCGGCGCCTACGTGCGTCCGGCAGCGCCGCTGCAGAGCCGCGTCGCCTACGCGGCCGCGCACGTGGTGCCGAAGGTGCACGCCGACAACACGCCGGGGCAGCCCGCCGACATCGACTGGGACGCGACGCTCGCGTTCCGCCGCAACGTCTACTCGTGGGGTCTCGGCGTGGCCGACGCCATGGACACCGCGCAGCGCAATATGGGCCTGGACGCCGCGGCCACCCGCGAGCTCATCGCCCGCAGCGCCCAGGTCGCCCGCGAGGAGGGCGGATCCGTCGTCGTCGGCGTCAACACCGACCACGTCGACGAGGAGCAGATCTCGCTGGCGCAGGTGATCGACGCGTACCTCGAGCAGCTGCACTTCACCGAGGAGCAGGGTGCGGGACCCGTGCTCATGGCTTCGCGCCATCTCGCCCGCGTGGCCGAGTCGCGCACCGACTACCTGCGCGTGTACGCGGCGGTGCTGCAGCAGGCCACGAGCCCGGTCGTGCTGCACTGGCTCGGCACCGCGTTCGACCCGCAGCTGGAGGGGTACTTCGGATCCGCCGACTGGCGCGAGGCGTCCGGCACGCTGCTGCGGATCATCGAGGAGAACCCGGGCAAGGTCGCGGGCGTCAAGATGAGCCTGCTGAACGCCGAGTCCGAGATCACCGTGCGCGAGCAGCTCCCCGAGGGCGTGCGCATGTTCACCGGCGACGACTTCAACTACGTCGGCCTCATCGGCGGCGACACCGTGGGACAGGCTCAGGGACCGGTTACCGGGCACTCGGATGCGCTGCTCGGCGCGTTCGCCGCGATCACCCCGGTCGCCTCGGCGGCGATCCAGGCGCTCGACGCGGGGGATCCCGCACGCTACCTCGAGATCCTCGGGCCGACCGAGGAGCTCAGCCGCCAGGTCTTCGCCGCGCCCACGTTCTACTACAAGACCGGCGTCGCGTTCCTGGCCTGGCTGAACGGGCACCAGCCTGCGTTCCAGATGGTGGGCGGGCTGCACTCCGCGCGCAGCCTGCCGCATCTCAGCCGCATCGTCGAACTCGCGAACGCCTCGCTCGCGCTCGAGGATCCGGAGCTCGCCCGCGAGCGCTGGCACGCGATGCTGAACGTGAACGGAGTGGACGCATGACCCTTCGAGAGGCTCAGGGGACGGATCGGCGCCTGTCCATCAACCAGGCCACGATCAAGTACGCCGATCTCGCCACCGCCCTCCGGGTGACCGCCGAGGCCGGAGTGCAGGCGATCGGCCTGTGGCGGGAGCCGGTGAACGAGGTCGGACTCGACGTCGCCGCGCGGATGCTCGCCGACTCCGGGCTGCGCTTCACCACGCACTGCCGCGGCGGGTTCTTCACCCTGCCGGACGGACCGGAGCGACTCGCGGCCCTGGACGACAACCGGCGCGCGATCGAGGAGACCGCGACCCTGGCGGCGGCCGGCGCCGACGGCTCCACGGCGGTGCTGGTGCTGGTCGCCGGCGGGCTGCCGGCCGGATCCCGCGACCTGATCGGCGCCCGCGAGCGGGTGCGCGACGCGATCGGCGCGCTCGCTGACGATGCGCGCGGCGCCGGCGTGACGCTCGCGATCGAACCGCTGCACCCGATGTACGCCTCCGACCGTGCCGTCGTCTCGACGCTCGGCCAGGCGCTCGACATCGCGGCGGACTTCGCCCCCGAGGTCGTCGGAGCCGCGGTCGACACCTTCCACATCTGGTGGGATCCGCAGGTGCTCGATCAGATCGCCCGCGCCGGCCGCGAGGGACGCATCGCGACGTACCAGGTGTGCGACTGGAAGACGCCGCTGCCCGCCGACGTGCTGCTCGGCCGGCACTATCCGGGCGATGGCGTGATCGACTTCGCGTCCCTGACCCAGGCGGTCATGGCGACCGGCTACGACCGCGACATCGAGGTGGAGATCTTCAACGCCGACATCTGGGCGCAGGACCCGGCGGAGGTCGTGCGGCGCACCGCCGAGACCTTCGGATCCGCGGTCTCCCCGCACCTGCGCTGACCGTCCCGGGGATGGAAAACGCCGCTCCCAGCGGCGTGCGGGCGGCGTTTTCCATCTCTCGGGCGGTTCCGCGCTCGCCCAGGGATGGATTTCGCTGCTCCGGATGCCATGCGGGCGGCGTTTTCCATCTTCTGGTGAGGACGGCGCCGCGGGGCGACGTCGTCCGGCGGCACGGCAGGATCCGCCACATGAGAGGCTGAACGCATGAGCATCCGACCGGGGCTGTGCTCCGTGACCTATCGTCCGCTGGACCCGGCCGCGATCGTCGAGCTCGCGGCGGAGGCGCAGCTGGCCGTCATCGAGTGGGGCGGCGACGTGCATGTCCCGCCGGGCGACGTCGCGCGGGCCGCCGAGGTCGCCCGGATCACCGCCGACGCAGGACTCGAGGTCTGCTCGTACGGCTCGTACTTCCGGGCGGGCATCGGCGAGGAGATCGATCCGGTCCTCGACTCCGCCGAGGCGCTCGGCGCCGACCGGATCCGGGTGTGGGCGGGCGGGATCGGATCCGCCGAGGCGACGGGGGCGCAGCGCTCCGGGATCATCGACGGCCTCGCCCGCGCGGCGGAGCAGGCCGGGCGGCGCGGCATCTCCCTCGCGCTGGAGTTCCACGGCGGCACCCTCGCCGACGATGCCGCGCAGACCCTGAGCGTGCTGGACGAGGTCGGCAGCACGCACCTGTCGACGTACTGGCAGCCGACGGTCTCCGCGCCCGACGAGATCGCCCTCGCCGAGTACGAGCGGATCGCCGACCGCGTGTCCGCGGTGCACGTGTTCTCCTGGTGGCCCGCGGCGGAGCGGCTGACGCTCACCGCGCGCGACGGGCTGTGGCGGGCGTTCTTCACCGCCGCAGCCGCCGCACCATCGCCCCCGCGGGACGCACTGCTCGAGTTCGTGCCCGGCGACGCCCCCGAGGCGCTCGCCGGTGAGGCCGCGGCGCTGCGGGGCTATCTCGCCGGCTGAGCGGACAGGACCCGAGCATCTGTTCGCTCGACGGGCAGGGTCGGCGCCGGTGCCCTTGCATGGCGGTCGCTGGCCACCTCACCGGAGTCACGCCATGATCGGAGGCCGGATCGGGGATCGCCCCGATCCGGCCGCCTCGCCGTGCCAGGACGCTCAGGCGCTCTGCGGGCCCACATCCCCGGTGTGCAGCGGTGTGCGCTGCGCGTGAGCCGCGGAGAACTCGTGCGCCCCGACGTCCGCGGCGCCGGTCCGATGCCGGCCCAGGATGTCGTCGCTGACCCACGCCGTGTGATCCTGCGTCGCGGCATCGATCGCGGGGCTGCCCGCGCCGATCCGGGGCAGGCCCTCGTCATCCGTCACGAGCAGCGGATCCACCCGGGTCCAGCCGGACGGGGGTGCGTCGCCGTCCGCCGCGGCGCCCCACAGGATGTTTCCCGCCCAGGTGAAGTCCTTCGACTTCGGCACGAGAGCGAGCGAGCCCCGGTCGGAGACGACGAGGTTGTCCACGATCACGCAGGAGTCCGGTTCGATCGGTCGCGCGGTCTCGCCGATGATGCCGCCGCCCACGTCGATGAGCGAGTTCAACGCGATCCGCACCCGGTCTGGTGCGTCGTTCTTCGTGCGCGAGCTGGACGGCTCTCCCTCGTAGTGGTCGCGCAGCGTGCCGCAGCCGATCACGATGGCGGAGCCGGCGATCCCCGTGATCAGGTTGTTGACGATCACGTGATCGTTGCCGTAGATGCGGATGCCGTTCGCGCCGTTCAGGATGTGGTTCGACTCGATCCGGGTGCGGTTGCCATGGCGCAGCACGATCCCGCCGAACGAGTCCCGGATCGTGTTGTACCGCACGGTGTTGTCGCTCGATTTCACCGAGATCGCCTCGGGGTCGCCGTTGCACCGCTCGAACAGGTTGTGCTCGACGACGGCGTGCGCGCTGCTGAGCGCGCGCGGGCTCACACCGAGGCGGATCGGCTCGCCGCCGTTGTCACCGGGGAAGGTGTGATCGGAGAAGTAGTTGTGGTGGATGTGCACGTTCTGGGCCATGTCGGTCGGCTGGCCGCCCTCGATGCCGAGGTAGATGCCCAGCGTCGACTTCCCGTGCCAGTGGTTGTACTCGATCACGGTGTCGTCCGCGCGCACCATCACGTTGTGCAGGCCCTCGATGTCGGCCAGCACGAACTCGTTGCGGCTCAGCGTGATGGCCTGGCAGGACGCGGGGATCTCGAACGTCGTGGACTGGGTGAACACGAAGCCGCTGATGGTGACGTGGTGGGCGCCGTCGAACACGAAGCTCTGCTGTCCCGTGAACGTGACCCCGCCGATGCTCTCGGCCGCGATCGTGAGGTGCTTGTTCCACCGGCCGCCCACGCCCGCGAGACGGATCGGAGATCCGTCCGGCACCGCATAGGCGCCGTCCGCGACCACGATCGTCGCGCCCTCGGTGGCCGTGTCGATCGCCGACTGCAGGGCGGCGAGATCCGACACGAACGTGTACGGGCCGCGGCCCGTCAGTGCGGGCACGATGCCCGCACGCGGCCCGACGGCCTGCGCGGCGCCCGGGACGGCCGTCAGCGCCAGGGCGGCGCCGGCGGCGGACAGGATGAATGTGCGTCTCTTCATGATCCTCCTCGTTGAGAAATGGCCCTGCACCGGATCTCGGGCAGGGTCGACGGCGGTCCCGTCGATGACTCCGGGACCGTGGGGTGGGCTGTGCGGCGGCGCGGCGGGGTCGGATCCTCAGGCGATCGCGTCGTCGGTCAGGAACAGCTCCACGACCGGCACCGCCGTGTCGGGGCGCTGCAGCGGGAGTTGCAGGGTGAGCGTGCCGTCGGGAAGGCCGCCCATGAGGGTGTTCTGCGCGACGCGATCCGGATCCACATGCAGCGGCACCAGCTCGGAGGCGTCGGACATCAGCTGCGCGTACCGCACGCGTCCGGCGAGACCGGGCAGGTGCAGGTGCCGGAACGGCCAGGCGAACAGGTGCGCGTACAGGCGGTCGTCGCGCAGCGTGTAGCGAACATCGGTCGGCGGCATGAAGGGCGCGGGACCGGCTCCCCGGATCGCGCGCGCGTGATCGGCCATCCAGTCGCCGATCCCGCCGAAGATCCTCTCGGCGTCCGCTCCGAGCCGGCCGCGTCCGTCGGGTCCGATGTTCAGCAGCAGGTTGCCGTTCTTCGAGACGCCGTCGACGAGCAGCCGGACGAGCGCCTCGGGCGTCTTGAACTCGTGGTTGTCGCGGTCGTAGCCCCAGCTGCCGTTGAGCGTCTGGCAGGCCTCCCACGGCACCGGCTCGCCGTCACGGGTCATCGGCTCCAGCGGCTGGTACTGCTCGGGGGTCACGATGTCGCCGGGGATCCCCAGGCGGTCGTTCACGATGATGCCCGGCTGCAGCTCGCGGACCAGGGCGAGGAGGTTCTCCGCGTCCCAGTCCTCGGCGCCCTTGCCGCCCCAGTAGTCGGGGTGGCGCGTGTAGGAGAAATCGAAGAACAGATAGTCGATGCGGCCGTAGCGGGTGAGCAGCTCGCGCACCTGCCCGTGCAGATAGGGCTGGTAGTAGCGCACGTCGCGGCCGGCGGCCGCCGCTCTGAAGTGCTCGTCATCGCGCTGCGGGTGGGTGCCGTCGACGGGGAAGGAGGCGTGGTGCCAATCGATGAGGGAGTAGTACAGGCCCACACGGAGCCCCACCGCGCGGCAGGCCTCGACGAACTCGGCGACGGCGTCGCGGCCGAACGGCGTGCTCATCGTCGTGTAGTCGGTGAGGTCCGAGTCCCACAGGCAGAAGCCGTCGTGATGCTTCGCGGTGAGCACGACGTAGCCGGCCCCGGCCTCCCGCGCGGTGCGCGCCCAGGCTCGCGGGTCGAAGCGGTCGGGGTCGAAGCGGGTGCGGTACGGCTCGTAGTCGGCATCGCTCATCCGCTCCCGGCTCTTCACCCATTCGTGCCGCGCGGCGAGCGAGTAGAGCCCCCAGTGCACGAACATGCCGAGGCGGGAGTCGGTGAACCAGGCGAGGTCGGCGGGGGCGGTCATGCGATCACTCCGATGTCGGTCGTGCTGGTGGCGCCGGGCCGGTCCGGGCCGTGGATGGTGTGCGGTTCGCACAGGGCCGCGTCGAGCGCGGCGAGCTCGTCATCGACGAGGCCGTGCGCGGCGAGGAACGCGCGGACGGAGCCGTGCTCGCGGTCGAGCTCGGCGAGCACGTCGCGCATGGCCTCCGCGGGCGATTCGGTGGCGAGCACGGCCGCGTGCGGGGAGTCAGGGTAGGTGCGCCGCAGCCGCTCGCTCGTCGCGTGGCGCTCGGCTTCCGGGAGCAGCGCGCCGGTGAGGGCGTAGTCGGCGACCACGGCATCGCGGTCGGCCCGGACCGCGGAGAGGGCGAGCGCGATCACGAGCCCTGTGCGGTCCTTGCCGGCCGTGCAGTGCACGAGGGTCGGCTCGCCGGCAGCGATCGCGCGCACCGCCGCGACGAGCTCGGGCGCCGACTCGGCGAGGAGATGCCGGTAGATCCCCACGAGGTCGTACCCCTCTTCGAAGAACGAACGGGGGGAGCCGTGGTACAGCGGCAGCGAGATGATCCGCACGCCGTCGATCGGCGTCGGGGCAGCGGCGACCTCCTCGACCGAGCGCAGGTCGACGATCCTCCGGACGAGGGCGCGGATCCGCTCCGCGCCCTCGGCGTCGACGGCGGCGAGCGACCCGGACCGGAACAGGCGTCCGGTCCTGATCCGTCCGGACTCCGCCGGCATCCCGCCCGCGTCGCGCAATCCGACCACCCCTTCGACCTCGATCACGGTCAGCCCTTGAGCGCGCCGGAGGTGAGCCCGCGGGCGAACGAGCGCTGGAAGAGGAGGAACACGATGACCGACGGCGCGAGCGCGAGAAGCGACGCGGCCATGATCACGCCCGGTGTGACGGCGGGGTCGATGCGCAGGGTGCGCAAGGCGAGCGGCAGGGTGTACGTGGCGTTGCTCTGCGAGACGAGCAGGGGAAGCAGGTACTGGTCCCAGATCATGGTGAAGCCGAACACCCCGACCACGCCGAGGGCGGGCTTGCAGAGCGGCAGGATGATCTGCGCGAACACGCGGAACTCGCCGGCGCCGTCGATGCGGGCGGCCTCCTCGAGCTCGATCGGCACGTCCTTCATGAACTCGGTCATGACGAGGATCGAGAACGCCCACGCGCCCAGCGGCACGATCATGCCGGCGAGCGTGCCCATGAGGTTGATGTGCACGAGAGGCAGATCCGCGAGCAGGATCGACAGGGGGAGTGCGAGGATCTCCTCCGGCAGCATCATGGTCGCGAGGATCGCCACCATCACGAGCGCGGAGAAGCGGAAGCGCTTGCGGGCGAGGGCGTAGCCGGCCAGCACCGAGACGACCACCTGCAGCAGCAGGCCGAAGCCGACCACGAAGAACGAGTTGGCGAGGTACTTCAGCACGCCGTAGTCGATGGCGATGCCGAAGTTCTCCAGGGTCGGCTTCGACGGGATGATGCTCAGCTCGGTCGGGTCGCTGATCTGGCTGAACGCGCCGACGAGCAGCGCGAGCAGCGGGCCCGCGAACAGCGCCGCGACGATGACGTAGAGCACGATCTTGACGGCGATCGCGAGCGGGGTGCGGCTCTCGGTCAGGCCGAGGGCGGTGTCGGTGCCGGCGCTCATGCGTCCTTCCTCCTGCGGGTGATGATCTGCACGAACACGGTCAGGACGAGCGTGGCGAGGAACAGCAGCACCGCACCCGCCGAGCCGACGCCGAGCTTGCCCTGCTCCAGGCCGAGCTTGTAGAGCAGCGTCATGACCACCTCGGTCGCGCCGTTCGGTCCACCGTTGGTCATCAGGAACACCTCGGTGAAGACGCGGAAACCGCGTACGGCGGCGAGGATGAAGAGGATCGTGAACACGGGGCGCAGACCCGGCAGGGTGACGTGCAGGATCCGCTGCCAGCGATTCGCCCCGTCGACCGTCGCCGCCTCGTACAGGCCGCGGTCGATGCCGGCGAGGCCGGCGAGGATGATCATCATGTCGTAGGGGGCGCCGCGCCAGATCCCCATGAGCATGATGGATCCCATCGCGGATCCGGGGGCGTTGATGAACTCGCTCGGGCCGAGGCCCACGACGCCGAGGATCGCGTTGAGGAATCCGTCGGGCGACGGGTAGTACATGATCCGCCAGAGCTCGGCGATCACGGCCATCGGCACCACGACGGGCAGGAAGGCGGCGGAGCGCAGGAACGAGAGCTTGCGCGTCTGCCCCTCCAGCAGCAGGGCGAGCAGGAAGCCGACGCCGAGACTGCCCGCGGTCTGCCCGAGCGCGAGGACCAGGGTGTTCAGCGCCGCGCTGCGGAAGTCGGGGGAGGAGAGGATCGTCTCGTAGTTGGCCGTGCCGACGAACTCGTTGCCGAGGTACGGGCGGACGTTCTCGACGGACATCTGGACGGCCTGGACCATCGGGATGTAGCGGAAGACGAGGAACAGCAGCAGCGCGGGAGCCAGGAACGCCCACGGGATCCACCATCGCCCCTGCATGCCTCCGCGGCGGCGCCGAGCCGGCGACGGGACCACGAGGGCCTCCGTCGCCGTGCTCGGCACGGTTCCCGCCGGGGCGGTGTCCATGATGTCGTAGGTCACTTCTTGAGGATCCCCTGCGTCAGCAGCTCACTGGTGAGCTTGCCGTCGAGCTTGGTCAGCTCGTCCTTGAGATCGAGCGAGCAGTCCGCCAGGAGCGCGTTCACGGTGTCGGCGGTCATCTGGCGCACCGGCGTCCAGCTCGGGATGTTCGGCGCGTAGCGGCCGTTGTCCTGGTAGGCGGTCGCGAAGGTCTCCCAGCGCTGGTCGTCGCGCACGTCGGAGACCTTGACCTTCTGGTTCACCGGGAGCTGGACGCTGAACGTGCCGTTCTGGCCCTCCATGCCGGCCTTCTGCGCGCCGGCGCTGATGTACCAGTCGGCGAACGCGTTCTGGCCCTTCTCGTTCTCGGAGCCGGCCATGAGGTAGATCGCGCCGCCCTCGGCCAGCACCGTCGCGTCCTTCGGACCCTTCGGGGCCGGCACGACCTCGTACTTGTCGGCGCCGAGCGACTTGTCGAAGCGCGGCATCATGTACGGGCCGGTGAGATACATGCCCGCGACGCCGGTTTCGAAGGCCTCGTTCGTCGGCGGGGTGTCCATGCTGACCGCTCCGGGCTGCATGACCTTGTCGGTGCACTGCAGGCCGCGGTACCACTCCATGGCCTTGACCGAGGCGTCGTCGCTCATCGCGGGGACGAACTTGGCGCCGGACTTCTTGATGAAGTCGCCGCCCGCCGCCCAGAGGAAGTTGGAGAAGTACCAGGAGGCGTATCCGCGCTTGGTCGAGCCGGGCACCGCGAGACCGTATGTGTCGTTCTGGCCGTCGCCGTCGGGATCCTCGGTCGTGAAAGCCTGCGCGACCGTGCGCATCTCGTCCCAGGTGGTGGGGGCCTTCAGCCCCAGCTTCTTCAGCCAGTCGCTGCGGATCAGCAGGGCGTTGGCCTGCGCCGAGTAGGGGACGGCGTAGGTCTTTCCGTCCGTCGCCTTGCCGGCCGCGGCGGCCTGAGGGGTGAGGTCCTTCGCGTTGGGCACGTCCGTCGCGCTGACTTCGCGCACGATGCCCTGGGTGTGCATGGTGCCGAGCTGGCTGATGTCGTTCATCACGATGTCGGGAAGCTTGCGCTGCCCGGCGCGCTGTGCGAGCTTCGTCTCGAAGTCGTCGAAGATCGCGGTGAGCTCGGCCTTGTAGCCGGTCTTCTTCTCGAAGGCGGCGACCATCGCCTGCTGCGCGGCTTCGCTCGGGCTGCCAGGAGTGGTGCGGATCCAGATCTCCAGGGTGGCCTTCTCGTTCTGGGCGACGGCGGGCTTGCCGCCGCTCGAGCCGCTGCTCGAACAGCCGGCGAGGGCGAGGGCGGCGACGCCGAGCAACGCGGCGGTGCGCAGGATTCTGCTGTGCATGATGGGTCTCCGTCGTATATGGCAAACGCTTGCCACTTTGCAAGGCGTCGATGGCGAATCTAATGTAGGGGCGCAGACGCTGTCAATCAGTCATCGGATGTTTCGCCCGTCGGGGGCGGATCGAAGGGAGTCAGGATGGGCGGGCGGATGCGCGCAAGACTGGTCATGGAGGAGCGTCGCCGCGGCGACGTCTACCCGGACGAGGTGCTCACCAGCATCGACGCCGCGGTGACGCTGGTGCGGCCGTTCCTGACGGCCGAGGAGCTGGCCGAGCAGTCCGACGCGCTCGCAGACGTCGACGTGCTGCTCACCGGCTGGGGCGCGCCGGTCGTCGACGAGGGACTGCTCGACCGTGCGCCGCGCCTGCGGGCGGTGCTGCACGGGGCAGGATCGGTCAAGCACCTGCTGACGCCCGAGGCCTGGAAGCGCGGGATCACCGTGGTCTCTGCGGCGGCCGCCAACGCCGACCCGGTCGCGGAGATCGCCGCCGCCCAGATCGTGCTGGCGGTGCGAGGCGTGCCCGCGGCGCGCCGGCGCTATGCGGCCGAACGGAGACGGGCCGCGGCGGACGTGGCCTCCGGCGCGCGCGGGCGCACCGTGGGTCTCGTCGCGCTCGGCGAGATCGGGCGGCGCGTGGCCGAACGGCTGCGCGGATCCGGGTTCCGGCTCGTGGCGGCCGACCCGTTCGCCGGGGCTGCTGACGCCGCCGAGCTCGGCGTCGAGCTCGTGGAGCTGGACGAGCTGTTCGCGACCTCGGATGTGGTCAGTCTGCATGCGCCGCTGCTGGACGCGACGACGGGGATGATCGACGCCCGCCTGCTGCGCCTGCTGCCGGCGGGCGCGACGCTCATCAACACAGCGCGTGGCGGCCTGATCCGCGAGGACGACCTGATCGCGGTGTGGCGGGAGCGGCCGGACCTCACCGCGCTGCTCGATGTCACGGTCGACGAGCCGCCGCAGCGGGACTCGCCGTTGTGGGAGCTCGAGAACGTCGAGCTGACGCCGCACGTCGCGGGCTCGATGGGGGAGGACAGGGCGGCGATGGGCAGGCTCGTCGCCGAGGAGCTGGCCCGCTACGCCGCCGGCCGGCCGCTCCTGCATCGCGTGGATCCCGCGTCGCTCGACCGCATCGCCTGAGCGGATCGAGCTCCCGACGGCAATCGATTGCTGATTGCTGTCGGGCCGAGCAGACCTCGTCTCGACGCAGGTGCATCCCGGTCCGTTCGCGCTAGGCTCACCGCATGAATCCGGAACGCCGTTCCTCGGCCGTCGAGCCCGGTGCCGACCCGGGCGGCTCCGGGCACGCCGGCCTGCGCGCGGCGACGCTGCACGACGTCGCCACCCAGGCCGGCGTCTCGCTGGCGACCGCATCGCGCGTGCTCAACGGATCCGAGCGCAAGGTCGCCGAGGGATTCCGGGAGCGCGTCGAGCGCGCGGCCGAGGCCCTCGGCTACACCCCGAACATGTCGGCCCAGGCGACGGCGCGCGGGCGCTCGCCCGTGATCGCGCTGCTCGTGGCCGACATCGCCGACCCGTACTTCGGTCAGATCGCGGCCGGCGTCGCCCGCGGCGCCGACGAGCGCGGTCTCGTCGTCACGATCTCGATCACCGAGCGCGATCCGGACCGCGAGCGGCGGATCCTGCGCGCGCTGCGCGGGCAGCGACCCCAGGGACTCATCCTCGCCGCCTCCCGTGCCGACCTGGCCTCGCGCTCCGCCACCTCGCCTGTCGAACTGGAGGCCTTCGAGCGCTACGGCGGCAGAGTCGTCGCGTTCGGCGAGGGGCAGGAGCTCGGCGACGGCCGGACCGCGCGCTCGGTCGTGCTGGACAACGCGGGCGGGGCCGAGGAGCTCGGCCGCCGGATGGCCGCGCTCGGCTACCGCACGGCGATCGGGATCGGCGCGGCCGCGGGCGTGCGCACCTCCGATGACCGCCTCGGCGGCTTCACGCGCGGTTTCGAAGGCGGCGGCGGCAGGCTGGATCGGATCCTGCGCGGCGACTTCCGGCGCGAGTCGGGCGCCGCGGCGATGGCTGAGGCGCTCACGGCGGGCGTCGAACCGGGCACGCTCGTGTTCGCGATGAGCGACGTGGTCGCCCTGGGCGCGATCTCGGCGATCCGCGAGGCCGGACGCGAGGTCGGCGCGGACATCGCCGTGTGCGGCTTCGACGACGTGCCGGCGAGCGGCGACGTGACCCCGGCGCTGACCACGGTGCGCCTGCCTCTCAACGACGCCGGATACCAGGCGTTCCGGGCGATCGTCGACGACGACTGGGTCCAGGCGGCGCTTCCCATCGAGGTGGTCGTGCGCGCGAGCACCCCGGGTGTCGTCCGCGCTCGCTGAGGCGACGCCGGCGCGCTATCCGGCGCCCACCGATTCCCGATCCGGGTCGGCGGCGGTCACGGCCGCCACGATGTCGTCCGTGGCGATGCCGGGATCGAGCACTGCGAGCAGCGCGCGCACCGGATCCGCCGACCGCCTCGCGTCATCGATCGCGGCCTGCTTCGCGTCGGGCGCGCCCGCCCCCGCACGGACGAGACCGATCCAGGCGGCGAGGGCTGCGAGTGCGGCGTCGCCCTCACGCCCCGCTGCCCGCTCCGCGCGCAGGATCGGCACGATGCGCAGGGCGAGCTTGGTCGCGCCGTCCTCGGCGATCTGCGCCAGCCGGTGCGCGATCCGGGCGTTGTCGAAGCGGTCGGCCAGGGCGCCGCGGTAGGCGTCGAGGTCGAGCCCGCCGGGCAGGTGCCGCACGGCTTCGTCCCAATAGGCGTCGACGCGGGCCCTGATGCCGGGATCGGCCATCGCCTCGGCGACGGTGGTATGACCGCGCAGCAGGCCGATGCCCGCGAGCAGGCTGTGCGCGCCGTTGAGCAGCAGCAGCTTGCGGCGCTCCCAGGGGCCGATGTCGTCCACGAAGCGCGCGCCGGCCGTCTCCCACTGCGGGCGTCCGTTCGGGAACCGTCCGCACAGCACCCAGTCGGAGAAGGGCTCTGCGACCACAGGGGTGACGTCGCGGAACCCGGTGAGCACGGCCGCGGCCGTGCGGTCGGCATCCGTGGTGCGCGGCGTGATGCGGTCGACGGACGTCGACACGACCGAGACCTCGTCCGCGATCCACTCCGCGAGAGCCGGATCCACGGCGCCCGCGAGAGCCGCCAGCGCTGTGCGCACCCTGACGCCGTTGTCGGGGAGGTTGTCGCACGGGACGATCGCGATCGGTCCCGCGTCCGCCGACCTCCGTGCGCGCAGCCCGGACAGCAGGCGTCCCAGCGCTGTCCCGGGTGCTGAGCCGGCTCGCAGTGCGGCGAGGTCGGCGGCGACCGCGGGATGAGCGGTGTCGGGCGTGCCGTCGGGGCGCAGCCGGTACGCGGGCTCGGTGATCGTGAGCGTCACGAGCGCGGTCGCGGGCGCGGCGAGGAGCCGCTCGAGCCGGGCGACGTCGCCCGCGGGATACGCCTCGACGATCGTCGGCACGATCTCGGCACGATCGGTCTCCGGCCCGCGCTCGATGAGCGTGTACAGCCCGCCCTGTCCCGCGAGCTCGTCGGCCGCTCTGGGACTCCGGCCCGTGAAGGCGGCGATCGTCCAGTCCGCGGCATCCGCGGCGTGAGCCGTGTACCACGCCTGATGCGCACGGTGGAAGGCGCCGAGTCCGAGGTGCACGATGCGGGGCGGCGGAGCCGCCGCACGCCACCCGGGGCTGCGGCGCAGGGACGCGCCGGTCACAGCTTGAAGACCTTCCGGGGCAGGGCGTCGACGAGATCCTGCGCGATCCGGCCTGCCATCGGCTCGTCCAGCCGGCCCTCGGCGACGAGCCGGGCGAGGAACGACGCATCCAGGCGGCGGGCCATGTCGTGCCGCGCGGGGATGGACAGGAACGCGCGGGTGTCGTCCACGAAGCCCGATCCGCGATAGAAGCCCGCGGTCTCGGTCACTGCGGCGCGGAAGCGCAGGATCGCATCCGGGGCGTCGAGGAACCACCACGGCGCGCCGATGTAGAGGCTCCGGTAGAAGCCCGCCAGCGGCGCGATCTCGCGCGAGAACGACGTCTCGTCGACCGTGAACAGCACGAGGTGGAAGTCGGCGATGTTGCCATAGCGCTGCAGCAGTGGGCGCAGCGCCTCGGCGAACCCGGTGCGCACCGGGATGTCGTGTCCCGTGTCGGGCCCGAAGGCCTCGAACGTCGCGGTGCTGTGATTGCGCAGCACTCCCGGGTGCACGGTCATGACCAGGCCGTCGTCGACCGACATCCGGGCCGACTCCAGCAGCATGTGGCCCTGGAACGCGGCAGCCTCCCGGTCATCGAGTCGCCCGCTCACGGCGCGCGAGAACAGGGCGGATGCCTCTTCCGGCGTGAGGTCGACGGCGAGCGGCTGCAGCACGCCGTGGTCGGCCGAGACCGCGCCGTGCGCGACGAAGTGCGCCCGGCGCTCCTCGAGCGCGGCGAGGTAGCCCGCGTAGTCGTCGACGGGGGAACCGCTCCATGCGGCCAGTCGCTCGATGTTCGCGGCGAAGTCGGGATGGGCCGGGTTCAGATAGGCGTCCGGGCGGAACGTCGGCGCGACCCGTCCGGAGAACCCGGGGTCCGCCGCCAGCGCGCGGTGCGCGGCGAGGTCGTCGAGCGGGTCGTCCGTGGTCGCCAGGAACTCGATGCCGAACGCGTCGAAGAGGGCGCGGGGGCGGAACGAGGGCTCGGCGAGCACCGCGGAGATGCGGTCGTACAGCGCGTCGGCATTGTCGGCGTCGGGCTGCTCGGTGAGCCCGAACAGCGCGGAGAACTGGTGGCGCAGCCAGTACCCCGAGGCCGTCCCGGCGAACAGATGCCAGTTCGCGCAGAAGCGCCGCCAGGCCGTGCGCGGGTCGGCGGTCGGAGCCGCACCGGTGCGATCCGGCACCGCGAGCTCGTTGAGGGGGAGGCCGGAGGCGTGCAGCAGCCGGGTGACGTAGTGGTCGTGGCGCAGCAGCAGGTCGGTGGGATCGGAGAAGCGCTGATCGTGGAGCAGGAGCGCCGGGTCCACATGGCCGTGCGGAGAGAGGATCGGCAGGTCGGCCGTCCGCCGGTAGAGCTCGCGGGCGATGTCGCGGGTGCGCTGGTCGACGGGGAACAGACGGTCCGGGTCGGATTCGAGATGCATGGGTGCTTCCTGGATGGCGGGACGGTCGTGGACGTGCGGCCGGTGCGCATGCCGGATCATGGGCGCCCCGCCTCCCCGCGGTTTCCGGAGACGGTGCGGCCCCTCGGTATTCTGTCCGGCGGCTCCGCACGATGTCAACCGGTTGCCATCGGCGGTCCGTTCCGCGGGTGCGCGGTCATCCGATGGGCGGAAGGGTCGCGCGGCCTGCTCGACAAGCGGTTGGGCACCGCCGCGTCATCGCGAGCGTCAGAGGAGCGGTTGCGCGATACGGTGGAGTGCGAGTCCTGAAGGAGTGTGCTCGTGGCAGCTGACGCAGCGGATCCCCGGCCGGCGCGATCCCGAGCCCGCACGGCGGCCACGATCTACGACGTGGCGAAGCTCGCCGGCGTGAACCCGTCGACGGTTTCGCGGGCGCTCACTCAGCCCGGGCGTGTCAACGCGCAGACCGAGGCGAGGATCCGCGAGGCCGCCGCGCAGCTCAAATACCGCACCAATCCCATGGCGCGAGCGCTGCCGACCGGGCGTACCAAGACCCTCGGCCTGCTCATCGCCGACATCACGAACCCGGTGATCTTCGGCATCGTGCGCGGTGCGGAGCACGCGGCCGGCGAGTTCGGCTACACGCTCGTGATCGCGGAGTCGCAGGAGTCGGGGGAGCGAGAGGCGCGGTCGGCCGAGCGGATCCTGCCGGCCGTCGACGCCCTCGTGCTCGGCACGACGCGCCTGGCGGACGACCAGATCCGCGAGCTCGCCGAGGCGAAGCCCCTGGTCGTGCTCAACCGGGAGATCTCGGGCGTGTCGACCGTCACCCCCGACCTCGAGCCGGGGATCGATCAGGCGCTCGCGCACCTCGAGCTGCTGGGCCACGCGGCGCTCGTGTTCCTCTCGGGGCCCGCCGACTCGTGGATGAGCCGCCGCCGCGGGGAGGCGCTGAGGGCCGGCGCGGAGAGCCGTGGAATGACGATCGCCTCGATCGGGCCGATCGATCCGACGATCGACGGCGGACGCGGAGCCCTGCCGCGGGTCATCGCCTCGCGGGCGACCGCGGTGATCGCCTACAACGACATCATGGCGATCGGGCTGCTCCGGGCGGCGGCGGAGCACGGCGTCGCCGTGCCCGGCACCTTCAGCATCCTCGGGTTCGACGACATCTTCGGATCCGATTTCACCTCGCCGGCGCTGACGACCGTGCGCTCGCCGCTGGCGGCGGCCGGGGGATTCGCGGTTCGCCGAGCGCTCGAGCTCGCGGGCGCCGTCGAGCCCGACGACGCCGCGGCGATCGAGGCGGCGTCGCTGGAGACCGAGCTCGTGATCCGGGGCTCGACGGGTCCGGTCCGCTCGGCCTGATCCGCGCCCTGCCGCGGGGCCGCTCGAGGTCCGCCCTCCCCGGGCTGGTTCTCCGACTGTCCGGTGTTCCGCCCTTCTTCGATGCACGGTATGGCAAGCGGTTGCCTAAGCGGGGCGCGTCGTGATTCAATGAGCCCGCATCCTCCCGAGACGCCCCGGCACGGACACCGCAGTGCGAAAGGACATCCTCATGCGAATCGACATGGCCGAGGTGATCGTCACCAGCCCCGACCGCAACTTCGTCACCCTGAAGATCACCACCGCCGAGGGGCTGACCGGCCTGGGCGATGCGACCCTCAACGGGCGCGAGCTGGCCGTGGTGGCGTATCTGCGCGAGCACGTCGTGCCGCTGCTGATCGGGGCGGACGCGTCCCGCATCGAGGACACCTGGCAGTTCCTGTACCGGTCGGCGTACTGGCGGCGCGGTCCGGTCACGATGGCCGCGATCGCGGCCGTGGACATGGCGCTCTGGGACATCAAGGCCAGGGCCGCAGGGATGCCCCTCTACCAGCTGCTCGGCGGGGCGAGCAGGGAGGGGCTCCTGGCCTACGGACACGCCTCGGGCAAGGAGCTCCCGGAGCTGTTCGACTCGGTCCGCGCGCACCTCGAGCAGGGATACCGCGCGATCCGGATCCAGACCGGCGTTCCCGGGCTGAAGGCGATCTACGGGATCGCGTCACAGGCCGCGGACACGGGCGGCGGCGAGGCGCGCTACGACCACGAGCCGGCCAGACGGGGCGCGAAGCCGGTGCAGGAGGACTGGGACACCCGCGCCTACCTCCGCCATCTGCCCGGCGTCTTCGAGTCCGTGCGCAACGAGTTCGGCCCGGAGATCCCGCTGCTGCACGACGGGCACCATCGGATGACGCCGATCCAGGCCGCGCAGCTCGGCAAGTCGCTCGAGCCGTACGACCTGTTCTGGCTTGAGGACTGCACGCCCGCTGAGAACCAGGAGGCGCTGCGGCTGGTCAGGCAGCACACCACGACGCCCCTGGCGATCGGCGAGGTCTTCAACACCGTGTGGGACTTCAAGGACCTGATCCGGGAGCAGCTCATCGACTACGTCCGCGGCGCCGTCACCCACATGGGCGGGATCAGCCCGCTGAAGAAGACGATGGACTACGCCGCGTTGTATCAGATCCGCTCCGGGTTCCACGGCCCGACCGACATCTCGCCCGTCGGCATGGCCGCGCAGATGCACCTGGGCCTCGCGATCCACAACTTCGGCATTCAGGAGTACATGCGTCACGGTGCGAAGACCGACAGCGTGTTCCGGCAGTCCTTCACCTGGCGCGACGGCCTGCTGCACCCCGGTGAGGCGCCAGGTCTCGGCGTCGAGCTCGACGTGGACGAGTCGGGCCGCTATCCGTACGAGCAGGCCTACCTGCCCTACAACCGCCTCGCGGACGGCACCGTCCACGACTGGTGACGCTGGGCGCCCGCGAGCGTGTGCCGCGGGCGGTCAGCCGCCGAGGGCCTGGCTGACGACCGCGCGGGCCTCCTCCTGCACCTGGGCGAGGTGCTCGGGGCCGCGCAGCGACTCGGCGTAGAGCTTGTAGACGTCCTCGGTGCCGGAGGGGCGGGCCGCGAACCAGGCGTGCTCGGTCTGCACCTTCAGGCCGCCGATCGCGGCGCCGTTGCCCGGCGCGTGCGAGAGCTTCGCCGTGATCGGCTCGCCGGCCAGCTCGGTCGCCGAGACGGACTCCGGAGACAGCCTGCCGAGCGTGGCCTTCTGCTCGGGCGTCGCCGGGGCGTCCACGCGCTGGTAGGCGGAGGCGCCGAACGCCTCCTCCAGCTCGCGGTACCGCTCGGACGGGGTCTTGCCGGTGACCGCGATGATCTCCGCGGCGAGCAGGCAGAGCAGGATCCCGTCCTTGTCGGTGGACCAGACGGATCCGTCCTTGCGCAGGAAGGAGGCGCCGGCGGACTCCTCGCCGCCGAACGCGACCGAGCCGTCGAGCAGGCCCGGCACGAACCACTTGAACCCGACCGGGACCTCGAGCAGGCGCCGGCCGAGCGACTCGGCGACCCGGTCGATGATCATCGACGACACCAGGGTCTTGCCGATCGCGGCGTCGCGCGCCCAGCCCTCGCGGTGCGAGAACAGGTAGTCGATCGCGACCGCGAGGTAGTGGTTCGGGTTCATCAGCCCTGCGTCAGGCGTGACGATGCCGTGCCGGTCGGCGTCGGCGTCGTTGCCGGTGAGCACGTCGTAGTCGCCCTTCTTCGCGACCAGCGACGCCATCGCCGAGGGGGAGGACGGATCCATCCGGATTTTCTCGTCCCAGTCCAGCGTCATGAAGCGCCAGGTCGGGTCGACCTCCGGGTTCACGACCGTGAGGTCGAGACCGTGCATCTCGCCGATCAGCGCCCAGTACTCCACCGAGGCGCCGCCGAGCGGGTCCGCGCCGATCCGCACGCCCGCCCTCTTGATCGCGTCGAGGTCGATGATGCTCGGCAGATCCCGCACATACCCGTCGCGGAAGTCGTAGCTGCCGAGCGCGTCGGCGTCGATGTCGGCGAAGCGGGTGCGCTGCACGCCCTCGAGGCCGGCCTCGATCAGCTCGTTCGCGCGGTTCGCGATCCAGCCGGTCGCGTCGGTGTCGGCCGGGCCGCCGTGCGGGGGGTTGTACTTGAAGCCGCCGTCGCGCGGCGGGTTGTGGCTCGGGGTCACCACGATGCCGTCGGCGCGACCGGGGTCGTCGGCGGCGCGGTCGCGGTTGTAGGTGAGGATCGCGTGGCTGAGCGCCGGCGTCGGCACCCAGGCGTCGCGCGAGTCCACGCGCACGTCGACGCCGTTCGCGACCAGCACCTCGATCGCGCTGCGCTCCGCGGGGCGGGAGAGCGCGTGCGTGTCGCGGCCGAGGAACAGCGGCCCGGTGATGCCCTGCGCGGCGCGGTAGTCCACGATCGCCTGGGTCGTGGCGAGGATGTGCTGCTCGTTGAAGCTGCTGCTCAGCGAGGATCCGCGATGCCCGCTGGTGCCGAACGCCACGCGTTGAGTGGCGATCTTCGGATCCGGGGTCCGGTCGTAGTAGGCGGCGATCAGCTCGTCGACGTCGATCAGGTCGCTTTCCTCCGCAGGGAGGCCGGCACGGCTCGTCATGCCGACAGTCTGCCCCGTCGCGTCGACATTCGCATCATGATTTCGGCGTGAGGAGCCCGTCCACGGCGCTCCCGCTCGTCGCCGCACCGCTGCCCGCCACATTTTTTGACGTGTGCGCCATCGATCACTGTGGCGCGGGTCGAATTCTGTGGCGGCAGCACGCCCGGAACAACCATCTCTGTGGCGGCAGCACTGCCCGGAACAACCATCCAGTGCAACACCGGGGGGACTGCGGCAGGGGGGGACTGCGGCAGGGGGGACCGCGGCAGGGGGGGACCGCGGCAGGGCGGGGCCGCGGCAGGGCGGGACGGCGCGGACGGTCACATCCGGGGAGCCGGCCCGCCCCGCGGACTAGGCTGATCGCCGTGACCGATCCCGCCGCCGTCCGCCGCACCTACAGCTATCTCGGCCCCGCGGGGACCTTCACGGAGGCGGCGCTGGAGCAGGTCCCGGAGGCACGCGGCCACGACTGGCGCCCGGTCCACAATGTGGGCGAGGCGCTCGCCGACGTGCTCGAGGGGCGCAGCGACGCCGCCATGATCGCGATCGAGAACTCGGTCGAGGGCGGCGTCACCACCACTCTCGACGCCCTCGCCACCCTGCCCGGTCTCCGCATCGTCGGCGAATACCTGGTCAAGGTCGACTTCGTCCTGGTCGCGGCCCCCGGCACCCGGATCGAGGACGTCACGGTCATCGCTGCGCACCCGGTCGCCTACGCGCAGTGCTACGGCTGGCTGGGGGAGCGGATCCCGCGCCACCAGCACGTCCCGGCGGCGAGCAACGTCGCCTCGGCGCTGGGGATCCTGGACGGATCCCTGCACGCCGACGCCGCGATCGCCGCCCCCGGCATCGTGCAGCACCACGAGCTGGAACTGCTCGCCGACGGCATCGGCGACAACGAGAACGCCGTCACCCGGTTCGTGCTCGTGGCGCGCACGGTCGCGCCGGCCCCGCCCACCGGGGCCGACAAGACGTCGCTGATCGTGGAGCTGCCGGAGGACCACGCCGGCGCCCTGCTCGAGCTGCTCGAGCAGTTCTCCACGCGCGGCATCAACCTGTCGCTGCTGCAGTCCCGCCCGATCGGCGACGAGCTCGGCCGGTATCGGTTCGTGCTCGACGCGGACGGGCACATCCAGGACGAGCGCATGGCCGACGCCCTGCTCGGGATCCGCCGGTTCAGCCCGCGGGTCGTGTACCTCGGCTCGTACCCCCGCGCCGACCGCCGCATCGTGCAGTACCCCGAGCGCTACGCCGACGACGTGTTCGTCGAGGCGCGCGACTGGCTGCGCGCCCTCATCGCGGGAGAGCCGGAGGCCTGAATGGCGACGGGGGATCAGGGCGTGGCATTCAGTCCCACATCTCGTCGGATCGAGTCCCTCGGGGTCGACCGCCGCAGGTAGTATCGAGACGTGGTGGCGGGCAGGGTTGGAATTCGTGATGTCGCCCGCGTCGCAGGTGTGTCGTTGACAACGGTGTCGCATTCCTTCTCCGGACGCCGTGCCGTGAACCCCGAGACCCGCGACCGTATCTTCGCCGTCGCCGCGGGACTGGGTTACATCCCCGACCCGTACGCGCGCACCCTGCGCACGTCACGCAGCTCGATGATCGCGCTGCTCAGCGACACGGTGCTGACGACGCCGTACGCCGGGCGGATCGTCACCGGTGCGCAGGCCGTGGCGGATGAGCACGGCTACGCGCTGTGGTCGCTCGAGTCGGGCGGACTGCCGTCGCGGGAGGAGCGGCACCTCCTGGCCCTCCGTGCGCGGAAGGTCGACGGCATCCTGATCGCGCGCACGTACCATCAGCGCCTCGAGATCCCGCCGGCGCTGGGCGACGTCCCCGTCGTCGTGGTGGATGCGCACATCGACGACCAGGGCATCTCGATGGTCGCCCCGGACGAGCCCGGGATCGCCGCGACCGCTGTGCAGCACCTTCTCGCGCACGGCCACCGACGCATCGCCTACGTCGCCGCGCTCGATGACACCCCGGCGACCCAGGGGCGCGAGCAGGGCTACCGCGACACGCTGCAGGCCGCGGGCATCCCGCTGGACGAGGCGCTCATCGTGCGCGCCGAGTCGACCGCGCCCGGCGGACGTGTCGCGATCCAGCGGCTGCTGGACCTGGACGATCGGCCCACCGCGGTGTTCTGCTTCAACGACCAGATGGCGATGGGCGTGTATCAGGGTGCGAAGGTCAGAGGCCTCGGCATCCCGGCGGATCTCTCCGTGGTCGGCGTCGACGACCTCGACCTGATCTCGGCCGCTCTCGACCCCGGCCTCACGACCGTGGCGCTGCCGCACGTCGAGATGGGCATGTGGGCGGCGGCACGTCTGTTCGAGCAGCTCGCGGATCCGGAAGCACCGGCGCAGCACAACTACATGCGGTGTGCGCTGGTCGAGCGCGGCTCCGTGGCCGCTCACCGCAGCGCGGTGACCGCGGCCTCCACGCCGCGCACGGCGCCGCCGCGCACCTCGACCGACGCCTGACCGCTCTGCGGCGTCGTCAGGACGGTGTACGCGCGCCCCTGGCAGAACACCTCCAGGGTGCCCTCGTCCGCGATCACGTCCAGCTCGACGCTCTCGGACGGCGGAACGGCCATCTCCACGACGTCCCGGTACGGTGCGGGCATCCGCGCGGCCGCGGCGTCCTGCGATCGATCGACGAACGCCGCGGCGCGCTCCCGGCTCCAGCCCAGGGCGACACCTCCGGGAAGCAGCACGCGCACCTCGGCCTCCTCCTCGCTGTGCACCGTGAGGCGCAGGCGGTAGGCGGGAGCCGGCAGCGGCACCAGGTCGGACGTCCCCTCGGTGCGTCCGAGCGATCGCGTGACGCGCGCCGTCTCGTGCGACTCGAGCTGCGACACGGGTTCCGCCCGCAGCAGCGGGCCGGAATCGCTCGAAGCGAGCGTCAGCCTGCGGACGATGGTGTCGGGGCCGCCCGCGCCGCCGTGCGGCAGCCGCACCTGTCGCGCATACGCCCAGTTGGACGCCCAGGCGACCGCGTAGCGCGCCGACAGCCGCTCCTCGACCGGGGCGCGATCGTCGACCCAGGTGACGCCGGCGTAGTAGTCGGGGCCGCCGTCGAGCCAGTTCGGGGCGGCATCCGGCCCTCCGTTCGCGGTGAAGCGCTCGCCGTCCCAGTGGCCGGTCCAGTACGCCACGCCCAGCGGGCGCCCGTGCCGCTCGCCGTTCGCGCTGACGGCGAGCACCCAGGTCGGCTTCGCCGGGTCCCCGTCGAGGCCGATGCGGAACAGGTCGGGGCACTCGAGCGTGCCGAGATCGTCGCGCATGAAGTCCGAACGATAGGTCCAGTGACGCAGATCGGATGACGTGTAGAAGCCGATCCGCCGACCCTCCGCGAGAGCGAGGATCCAGGTCCCCGCGACCTCGTCGCGGACGATCTTCGGATCCCGCCAGTCGGGGGAACCGGGGTTCCGCATGACCGGATTCCCGTCGGAGGGCGTGAAGCGATACCCGCCGTCGGCGGATCCGAACAGGCTCTGCTGCTGGACGCCGTCGAGCTGCTGGGTCACGATCGCGACCGCGGCGCCGCGCCCGAGGCCTGCGACGCCGTCCTCATCGATCACGACGCTGCCGGTCTCGATGTCGCCGAGACCGTTGCGGTACTTCTCGATCGCGATGCCCTCGTCGTGCCAGAGGACGAGGTCCTCGGAGCTGAAGTGCCGCCACGACGTGCCGTTGCCGTGCGGGTGGTCGGGGTTGACCAGGTTGTAGAGGTGCCAGCGGCCGTTCATGCGCAGCGGTCGCTGCACGTCGTTCATCCACTCGCCCTGCGGGGAGATGTGCACGGACCCCGCAGCAGGGACACCGGGCGTGGGACGAGGAGAGAGGGGCGCACGCGATGACGGCGGGCGCCCGGCGAGGCTCAGCCCGACCACGGTGGCAGCGCCGGCGACGACGGCCCCGGCTCCGACCACGAGCAGCGTTCTGCGGGAGAGCGCGGGCGGGTCGTCCGTGGGTCCTCGTTCGTCTGCCATCCACCCTGTCTCTGCGCGCCGGAGATCGCTCGCGTCGTGCGGGGGACGCACACCACGCGGCGATCGCTGTCGACGCTACCGGCATGCAATCCGTTTTGCAAGAATGCCTGGATTTGCTGTCAGATCCTTATGAGGAGGCATGCAAAACGTTCTGCGTTTGATGTTGACTCTCCGTCCCTGCGTCGCTAACCTCCGACGAGGACGCACACCACGAAGCGATCGTTTCCTCCCCCCACAGAACGAAAGCGAGATGAGTCATGTTCAGATTCCGTCGCGCGACGACGGTGACCGCTGGTGCGGTCTCCGTCGTCACCGCGTTGACCCTCGGGCNCCGCCAACACACCCGGATTCCCGGAGCCGTCCACCCACACGCAGCAGGCGTACGCGCCCGACGCCGATTTCACCTCGAAGTGGACGCGCGCCGACGCGCGTCAGCTCAAGGCGATCTCCGACCCGAACGCGCCGTCCCGGGCCAACTCGATGCCGGCATCGCTCACGATGCCGACCGTGCCCCAGGACTTCCCCGACATGAGCAACGACAAGGTGTGGGTGTGGGACACCTGGCCGTTGACCGACTCGAAGGGCAACCAGTACAGCGTCGGCGGGTACGACATCGTGTTCTCGCTCGTCGCCGACCGCAGTATCGGCTTCGACGATCGGCACGTGTTCGCCAAGATCGGCTACTTCTACCGTCCGACCGGCATCCCCGCCGACCAGCGGCCTGCGAACGGCGGGTGGACCTACGGCGGCCTCGTCTTCAAGCAGGGCGTGACCGGGAAGATCTTCGCCGATCAGTCGTACAGCCACCAGACGCAGTGGTCCGGCTCGGCGCGCATCTTCCAGGGCGGTGAGATCAAGCTGTTCTTCACGGACGTGGCCTTCTACCGCGACTCGAGCGGCCACGACATCAAGCCGTACGACCCGGTCATCGCTCTGAGCGTGGGCTCCGTGCACGCCAACGCGGACAAGGGCGTGTTCTTCACCGGGTTCGACAAGGTGACGCCGCTGCTCAGCGCCGACGGCAAGTACTACCAGAACGGTGAGCAGAACCCGTACTTCAACTTCCGCGACCCGTTCACCTTCGAGGACCCCAACCACCCCGGCGACACCTACATGGTGTTCGAGGGCAACACCGCCATCAAGCGGGGCACCCCCGCCTGCACGCAGGCCGATCTGGGGTATCAGCCAGGCGATCCGAATGCCGAGTCCGTCGACGCGGTGAATCAGAGCGGGGCCTACTACCAGATGGCGAACATCGGTCTGGCGAAGGCCACGAGCAAGGATCTGTCCTCGTGGGAGTTCCTGCCGCCGATCCTGTCGTCCAACTGCGTCACGGATCAGACCGAGCGTCCGCAGTTCATCTTCAAGGACGGCAAGTCGTACCTGTTCACGATCAGCCACCGCTCGACCTTCGCGGCCGGCATCGACGGCCCTGAGGGCGTGTACGGCTTCGTCGGAGACGGGATCCGCAGCGACTTCCAGCCGCTCAACGGCGGTGCCGGTCTCGCTCTCGGCAACCCGACCAACCTGAACTACCTCGAAGGGTTCCCGTTCGACCCGGACTACAACCAGAACCCGGGGGCCTTCCAGGCGTACTCGCACTACATCATGCCCGGCGGCCTGGTGCAGTCGTTCATCGACTCGATCGGGACCAAGGACAACTTCGTGCGCGGAGGAACCCTCGGCCCGACCGTGAAGATCGACATCCACGGTGCGACGACGTCCGTCGACTACACCTACGGCCACGGCGGTCTCGGCGGCTTCGCCGACATCCCCGCCAACGTCGCGTTCTCCAACTCGACGGCGGAACCGAAGAAGTAGCCCGAGCCGGTTCCACGACCGGCTGAGGCAACGACATCGCGGGGCCTGCACGTGCGCGTGCAGGCCCCGTGATGTGCGCGCGGCCCGTCCTTCCGCGCCGGCTTGTCGTGTTCAGTGCCCCGGCTGTGCGGCGAGCGGTGTGACGGTGAGCTGGGAGAGCTGTGCGGTCCCGCCGATCGCGGTCGCGGCGATCCCGTCGCTGCCCTGCACAGGGAACACGAGCTGGGTGAGTGCTGCGCGGCCGTTCTGCGCGAAGACCTCGACCGAGTCCTTGTCGACGTAGATCCGGAGCTTCAGGGTGCCGTCGTCCAGCGGGACGACGGTCTTGTCCACGGCGGCGAAGGACGGGCTGAAGCCCACGTCGCCGCTGGCGGTGCGATCGAGGCTGAGCGTCTGCGTTCCGGTGTCGTAGCGGAGCGCCACGTTCTGCGAGCCGTCGGCGGACCGGAGCAGCTGCAGCCCGAACTGCGACGCCGTGCCTGCCGCGAGCACCGCGTCCACGCGTGCGGATCCCGTCGCCGTCGTCACAGCGAGGGGCTGCGTGCCGGCGATCGCGCCGGGCTTCGCCTTCTGCGCTGCACTGTTCACGGCGAGGGCGTCGATCCCCGGCGTGACGGTCTGCACGATCCGGGGCTTTCCGGCGATCGTCTGCAGCGACAGCAGGCGCGGCACCGACTGCTGACCGCGCCAGGGTGCGGTGGGGATCTGATTCGCGTAGTCCCAGTTGTTGACCCAGCCGATGGCGATGCGCTGTCCTTGCGGCGCATCGTTGTACGTGACGGCCGCATAGAAGTCGTGGCCGGCGTCGAGCCAGTGCGCGCGGTCAGCGGCGCTCTGGGCCGGGGCGTCGGCGAGCATCGGCTGGTCGGCGATCAGGTGGCCCCAGCCGCCGGTGCTCAGGTCGACGAACTGCAGCTGCGCCTGCTTTCCGGCGAGGTCGCGCACGTCCCAGCTCGTCCAGTCCATCCCGCCGCCGTCGGATCCGGTCGCCGAGCGCACGACCTGCCCGTCGACGATCAGGTTGACGCCGGTCTCGGTGTTCCACGGCTGCGCGATCTGATCCGAGAACACGATCTCGTCGACCATCAAGTGGCCCCAGCCTGTGCTCCCGTCGTTGTCATCGACGATCTGCAGCTGCGCCTGCCTGCCCTGGTACGCCGATGCGTCGAGGTGCACCCAGTTCAGGTCCGGCGTGCCGTTGCCGGTCACGCTGTCGACGACCTGCCCGTCGACGACGAGGTCGACCGACGTCGGACCGGCCTGGCCCCACGGATGGTCGCCTCCTGCCGTGAGCAGGTCGACATAGGGGTGCGTGATCGTGAACGTCGGCGAGGTGACGGTGCCGATGGTGGCGTCGCCTGTTCCGAAGGTGTCCAGCACGCCGGCGCCGATCTGCCCGCCGACCGTCTCGTGCGCGGGTGCGATGCCCGCGAAGCCCCCGGTGCCGGTCCAGCCCGGAAGGGTCGCGCCTTCGAAGTCCTGGAACACGTCGCCGGCGGGGACGCCGGTCGATCCGCCGGGGACGTAAGGATGATCGCCGCCCGCGATGAAGAAGTTCAGGTATCCCTTGTCGATCGTGAAGGCCGGCGAGGTGAGCGTGCCCGTCTCGGTGTCCGAGGTGTGGAACGTGTCGACGTACCCGGATCCGATCGCGCCGGTCACGCCCGTGTCGTGCGCGGGACCGTCGCCGAACGCGGTTCCCGTGGTGGTCCAGCCGTCGCCGTAGCCGGCCCCCTCGAAGTCGGCCAGGGTCTCGCCGGCGGGAGCGGAATAGGGGGCCTCGCCGTTCGTGAACCTCGTGCCGTCGAAGTCGCCGACGAAGTACTCGGCCTTGCCCGCGACGTTGACGCTGAGCACCCAGCGCGTCTGATCCTTCTTGCCGTCCAGCGGCATCGGGAACAGATCTGGGCACTCCCACACCGCGGTGGTCACGCCGTCGGGACCGAACTCGCTCAGCTCGCGCCAGCTCTTCAGGTCGGCCGATCCGTAGATCGCCGCCCTGTGCTCGGCCGACAGCGCCACGATCATGCGCCACTCGTGGGCCGGGGCGTACCAGAACACCTTCGGATCCCGGAAGTCGTGCGAGCCGATGTCGAGGACCGGTCCGTCCTTGGTCCACGTCGTGCCGCCGTCGTTCGAGTGCGCGAGCGCCTGTCGCTGCACGCCGGTGGCCCTCTGCATGCTCGTGTAGATCGCGACCAACGGGCCCGAGGGCCCCGTGCCGAGGCCGCTCGTGTTCGAGGCGTCGTTCACGACGCTGCCCGACCACGCCTCCTCCGAATCGTCCGCCGGGATGGCGATCGGGAGCTCTGTCCAGTGGGCGAGATCCGTCGAGACGGCGTGTCCCCAGGAGCCGTTGCCCGCCGTGTCACCGGTCGGGTTGCTCTGATAGAAGAGGTGGTACTTCCCGCCCGCGTAGATGAGGCCGTTCGGGTCGTTCATCCAGTTCTGCGCGGGCGTGTAGTGGTACACCGGGCGGTCCGGATCGGCGAGCGGGCCCGCGTTCGCGGGCGCCGCGGCGCCCAGCGCGAGGAGGAAGGTGGTGGCGAGCGCGAGCACGGTTCCGCGCGTCAGGTGCGTCTTCATCGACGGCACCTCCTTACTTCGGGAGGTTGAGGCCTTCTTCGGCCGGTTGAGGCCTTCTTCGGGAGGCCGAGGGCCGCAGGGGAGACCGAGGCCTGTTGGGGGAGGTGGTGACCGCGACCGGCTGCGCTGCCTCTCGCGGGAGAGACTCGGCCGCCGCGACCGGGACCGGCGCGAGGACTGGTTCGGCTCCGGCCGCACGGCGGGTTCCGCGCGGCCGGAGCCGGGTCTCAGTGCTCGAGCGCGGCCTGCAGCTCGGCGGCGGTGGGCGGCATCGCTCCGGCGCGGGCGACGGTGAGGCTCGACGTCGCAGCGGCCACGGCGCCGATCTCGGCGAGCCGCTCTGCGGAGAGAGCCCCGGCGAGGGCGTCCGCGATGCCGACGCGCTCGATGATCGCCGCGATCATGCCGGACATGTACGAATCCCCGGCGCCGATCGTGTCGACGGCGATCGTGGAGCGCGCCGGCACGGCGACCCGCTCCGTCGCCGTGTGCAGCGCGCTCCCGGCGGCACCGTGCGTGACGGCGACCAGCTTCGCTCCGGCCGCCAGCAGCCGTCCGGGCGCCGCCGCGGCATCGTCCGGGTAGAGCCAGGCGGCGTCCTCGTCGCTGAGCTTGACCACCGCGGCGCGTGCCGCGTAGCGCTCCACGAGAGCGCGCGTCTCGCTGGGCGGAGGCATCAGCGCGGGGCGCACGTTGGGGTCGAGCGTGACCAGCACGTCCTCGGCGAGCGACTCGACGAGCGCGAGCACCCCGTCGGATCCCGGCGGTCGCAGTGCGCCGATCGAACCCACGTGCACGACGGGCGTCCGGCCGACGGTCGGCGGGTGCCGCATCGTCCAGTCGATGTCGAAGTCGTAGCGGGCGGATCCGTCGGGCTGGATCCGCGCCAGCGCCGTCGCGGTGCGCCGAGCTCCGCCGGAGGTCCGCACGACCGCGACGCCCGCCTGGGCGAGATGCGCGGCGATCGCGTCGCCGTCCGCGTCGTCCCCGTACTCGGTGGCGAACGAGGTGGGGATGCCCAGCCGGCCCAGGCCGAACGCGACGTTGAGCGGACTGCCGCCCACATGGCGCACCGGCTCGGATCCGTCGCCGCGGTCGACGATGTCGATCAGCGCCTCGCCGATCACGAGGACCGTGGAGGGGGAGTGGTCCGTCATCCGGGGATCGCTTCCAGCAGGGTCAGCGCCGACCCGCCGCCGACGACGAGCGGGGCGAGCGCCTCGTTGAACGCCGCGCAGTACGGCGCCGCGACGTGCGCCTGGAACGCCGTGTCGTCCGCATACTCCTCGTAGACGAAGAAGCGGTCCCGGTCGTCCTGCAGGCGGTGCGCGTCGAAGCGCAGGTTGCCGGGTTCGGCGGCCACGTCCCTGCGGTACCCCGCGACGAGGGCCGCGACCGCGTCCCCCGCCCCGGGAACCGCCTGGAACTCGGCGTAGAGGTGCTTCGGGCTCACAGCGTCTGCGCGCCCGTCATGATCGCCACGGCCTCGCTCATGGTGTGCGTCTGGGGCGTGATCGTGCCCGCGCGCCTTCCCAGGCGCTGGATGTGGATCCGGTCCGCGACCTCGAACACGTGCGGCATGTTGTGGCTGATCAGGATCACGGGCACTCCCGTGTCGCGCAGCCGCTTGATGAGCTCGAGCACCTGGTTGCCCTCGCGCACGCCCAGCGCGGCCGTCGGCTCGTCGAGGACGACGACCTTGGACCCGAACGCCGCGGCGCGGGCCACGGCGACCGCCTGGCGCTGGCCGCCGGAGAGGTTCTCGATTGGCACGGTGACGTCCTGCAGCGTGGAGATGCCGAGGCGGGTGAGCTCGTCGCGGGCGTTCTTGCGCATGGTCTTGGTGTCGAGCATGCGGAACACGGATCCGAGCACGCCCGGCCGGCGCATCTCGCGGCCGAGGTACATGTTGCTGGCGACGTCGAGCGCGGGCGAGACCGCGAGCGACTGGTACACCGTCTCGATGCCGGCCTCGCGGGCGTCCTGCGGGCGGCGGAACTGCACGATCTGCCCGTCCAGGCGCAGCTCGCCCTCGTCCGGGACCTCGGCGCCGGTGAGGCACTTGATGAGCGTCGTCTTGCCGGCGCCGTTGTCGCCGATGATGGCGAGCACCTCGCCCGCGTAGAGGTCCAGGCTCACGCCGTCGAGGCCGACGACGTGACCGTAGGTCTTGACGAGCCGCTTCGCCGAGAGGACGGGCGTGCGGGTGTCGGTTGCTGTGGCGTTCACTTGCGCACCTTCCGAATCCACTGATCGATGGAGACCGCGACGATGACGAGGATGCCGACGGCGAGGGTCTGATAGAGGACGTCCAGGCCGGCGAGGGCGAGGCCGTTGCGGAACACGCCGACGATCAGGGCCCCGAGCAGGGTGCCCCACACGTTGCCGCGGCCGCCGAAGAGGCTGATGCCGCCGATCACGACGGCGGTGATGGCGTTGAGGTTGGCGTCGACGGCGGCGTTCGGGCTCGAGCCGAAGTCGCGGCCGATCTGGATCCACGCGGCGACGGCGACGATCGCACCGGCGACGAGGTAGACGCTGAGGAGCACGCGGTTGACCCTGATGCCGCTCAGGCGGGCGGCCTCCTTGTCATCGCCCACCGCGTACACGTGCCGGCCCCAGGAGGTGCGGCCCAGCGCGAAGGCGAGCACGGCGTAGAGCAGGATCATCATGAGCACGCCGTACGTCACGTCGACGCCGAGGTGGAACGTGCTGCCGGTCCACGTGATGATGTCGGGCAGCTTGTTGCCCTGCACCGTGGCTCCGTTGGAGAGCAGCAGCGTGAGCGCGGTGAAGATGCTCAGCGTGCCCAGGGTGACGATGAAGGGCGGCAGGTTCAGCCGGGTCACGAGGACGCCGTTGATCAGTCCGGTCAGGATCCCGGTCACGAGGCCGATCACCAGCGCGAGGACGCCGGGGACTCCCATGCCGGCAGCGGCGTTGCCCATCACGACGGAGCTGAGCACCATGGCGGCGCCCACGGACAGGTCGATGCCGGCGGTGAGGATCACGAGCGTCTGCGCGACGCCCAGCGTGCCGATCACGGCGACCTGCTGGGTGATCAGCGAGAGGTTGTTCGGGGCGAGGAAGCGCGGGTTGATCACGCCGAACACGATGACCGCGATGACGAGCACGATGGCCGGGCTGATCGCGGGGTAGCGGTAGAGGATCGCGCGCACCCGCTGGACGGGCGTCTGACGGTTGATGAACTCGTCGGCGAGGTGCAGTGAGGAGGTGGGCGGTTCCGCCTGGGCGGACGGGGTGGTCGTGTCTGACATTGCGGTCTCCCGGTGTCGAGGAAGGAGGGAAGGGGTGTGCCGGCGCCGATGCCGGCACACCCTCGGGATCACTTGCCCCAGCAGGTGCTGGCGGCGTCCGCGGTGGTGATGCTCTCCAGGCCGGTCTGGGCCTGGTCGGTCACGAGCTTCTGGCCGGTGCTGAAGAAGTCGAGGCCGTCGGTCGGCTTGGGCTTCTCCCCGCCTCGGGCGATCTTCGCGATGGCCTCCATGCCGAGCGAGGCCATCTTGGACGGGTACTGCTGTGCGGTCGCGCCGATGATGCCGTCCTTCACGTAGCCGATGCCGGTGCAGCCGCCGTCGATCGAGACGATCGTGACGTCCTTCTCCTTGCCGGCCGCCTTCAGCGCCTGGTACGCGCCGTACGCCGCGGGCTCGTTGATCGTGTAGACCACGTTGATGTCGGGGTTCTTGGAGAGCAGGGTCTCCATCGCCGAGCGGCCGCCATCCTCGGCGCCCTGAGTGGCCTGGTGTCCGACGATCGTGTACTCGCCGCCCTTGCCGCCGGTGTACGTGCCGGTCTTGGCCTCGGAGCCGTTCTTGTTCTTGTCCGGGACCGTGACGCCCAGGCCCTTGAGGAAGCCCTGGTCGCGGTTGAGGTCGACCGAGACGACCTGGTCGCTGAACAGGTCGAGCATCGCGATCGTGGCCTTCTTGCCGTCGAGCTTGGCTGCGGTCCACTTGCCGATCAGCTCTCCGGCGGCGAAGTTGTCGGTCGCGAAGGTGATGTCCACGGAGTTCGCGGGGTCCGGCACGGTGTCGAGGGCGATCACGTACAGACCCGCCTTGCGGGCCTTCGCGATCTCGTTGTTCACCGCGGTGCCGTTCGGCGTGATGAGGATGCCCCTGTCCCCGCGGGAGATGGCGTTCTCGATCGCCTGGATCTGGCTGTCGGTGTCGCCGTCCTTCTTGCCGGCGGCGAGGGTGAGCTTGACGTTGACCTTCTTGGCGTCGGCCTTGGCGGCGTCCTCCATCGACACGAAGTACGGGTTCGTGGTGGTCTTCACGATGAGGGTCACGCCGACCTCGTCGTTCGGCCCGGCGGTGGTGCCGGCGCCGCCGCTGGAGGAACACCCGGCGAGGGCGATGGCGGCGACGGCGGCGAGGGAGGCGGCGGCCATCGCGGTGGTGCGGCGAGTCATGCGGAGAGGCATCATTGCTGTCCTTACAGATCGGGGGATCGCTTCGTCGAAAACACCCTGACAACGGTGTCAGAGATATGTTTAGCTCATCTCACCCGAGAAGGCAAGAGATCCATCAGCGCAAGGGGATCCAGGTATGACATCGTTATCAAAGGCGACACCGGCCGCGTCGCCACGGCGGGTGACCATCCGCGAGGTCGCGCGGCACGCCGGGGTGGGGATCAAGACGGTCTCGCGCGTCGTCAACGACGAGCCGAACGTGGCGCCGGCGACCGCGGCCCGTGTCCGCGTCGCGATCGCGGAGCTTCGCTGGGAGCCCGATGCGCACGCCGCGAACCTGCGCCGCACGACCACCAGGACGCGCTCGGTGGGGCTGCTACTCGGCAGCGTGGCGAACCCGTTCTCGGCGATCATCCACCGGGCGATCGAGGATGTCGCGGTGCACCGTGACGTGGCCGTGTTCGCCTCGAGCCTCGACGACGACCCCGAGCGCGAGGTCGCCGCGGTCGAGGCGTTCGTGCGGCGCAAGGTCGACGGGCTGATCCTCACCTGCGTGGCCGAGAGCCAGGCCTATCTGCGGGAGCTCGTGCCTCCCGAGATGCCGGTCGTGTTCATCGACCGCGAGCAGAACGGCTACGCGGCCGACATCGTGCATTCGGACAACTTCGGCGGAGCGCGTCTCGCCGCCAGGCACCTGCTCGGCTTCGGGCACCGCCGCCTCGCGCTGCTCATCGACCGCCGTGAGATCTGGACGGCCCGGGAGCGCGAGCGCGGCTTCCTCGCCGCGCTCGACGAGTTCGGCGTGCCGGCCGAGAGCGCCGTGATCATCGCGGACCTGGCCGATCAGGACGCCGCCGAGCGCGCCGTGACGACCCTGCTCGGCGCTCCGGACGCACCGACGGGCATCGTCAGCGGACAGAACCTCATCACCGTGGGCGCGGTGCACGCCCTGCGCAAGCTCGGGCGTCACCGTGACGTCGCGCTCGTGGGCTTCGACGACATCGAACTCGCCGACCTCATGGATCCCGGGATCAGCGTGGTCGCGCAGCGCCCGCAGGAGCTCGGACGGGTCGCGGCGAACCGGCTGTTCGCATCGCTCGACGCCGGACGCCGGCTGGATCCCGAGCCGATCATCGTCCCGGTCGACCTCATCCCGCGCGGATCCGGAGAGATCCGGCCCGCGCAGGCGTAGCGCGCGGCGCGGACCGGGGCGGCGGATCAGCCGATCGAGACGACGAGGTCCGCGGACGCCTTGCCTGCCCGGATCCGTCGCGCGTTCGGCTCGTCGACGGTCGCGACCCACGCCTCCGCCTCGGCGCGGGTCTTGCCGTAGGCGACGTGCCGGGCGATGAGGCGCTCGAGACGCAGGTCCTGGGGCACGTCGGCGTACCAGATCTCGGCGGCGACCTCGCGGACCCGCGGCCACGGCTCATCCTGGTCGAGCAGGTAGTTGCCCTCGGTGAGGATCAGGGCGGGCCCGGGCGGGATCACCCGGTCGGCGGCGATCGGCTGCTCCAGCGTGCGCTCGAAGCCGGGCACGTACACGGGGTGGTCGATCTCGGTCAGCGCTCGCCGCAGCGTGGCGAGGTAGCCCCACCCGTCGAACGTCTCGACGGCGCCCTTGCGGTGACGCAGGCCGAGGGCGTCGAGGCTGCCGTCGCCCAGGTGGAAGCCGTCCATCGGCAGCCATGCGACAGGCACGCCCCGCCTCTCGAGGGCCGCCTTCAGCGCCAGGGTGAGCGTGGTCTTGCCGGCGCCGGGCTCGCCCACGACGCCGAGCACCACCCGGTCTCCCCGCTGCGCGAGCGCGGCGGCGCGGTCGACGACGGCCTCATCCAGTTCCTGCACGCTCGCACTCTAGCGGTGGGCCCCGACCTCGCCGTCCGGGTCGGGTTTCTCCGGGCCCGCCGACCGTGCTCCGCGTCGTGTGGCATCCGAGATCTGTTCGTTACGAGCGCACCCTGTGTGTTGACTGGAAGAACACTATGGTTGCCCCATGAGTGATCAGAGTGCTCCGGGGGCGGGTTGGTACGACGACGGATCCGGCCGGCAACGATGGTGGGACGGGCAGCAGTGGGGCCAGTACGCGGTCGAGGCGCCCGCGGCGACCGTCCCCCTTCAAGACCCGCAGATCGGTGCCGGGGCGAAGAAGCCGTGGTACCGCCGGGTGTGGGTGTGGATCGTCGTCGGAGTCGTCGTGCTCTTCGGCGTCATCGGAGGAATCAATAATGCCATCGCCGGCAAGGCTCCCGTGGCCGAGCCGAGTCACTCGGCGTCGGCGACCACCGAAGCGGCGGCCGACATCCTCGTCCCGGACCTGACCGGGATGAAGGGTGACGTCGCACGAAACGCGGTCGAGGTGGCCGGCCTCAAGCCGAAGCTGGACGGCGGCGGCTCTGTGGTCGTCATGGCCTCCAACTGGACGGTCACGAGTCAGGAGCCGGCCGCAGGGGCATCCGTCAAGAAGGGCACGATCGTCACGATCCATGTGGAGAAGCCGAAGAGCGTGCAGGCCGATCCGCCGAAGTCCGATCCTCCGGCGGCTCCTGCAGCGCCGGCGGTGTCTGCGGAATTCAGATCCGCATTGACCAAGGCGGGGCAGTACTCGACGCTCATGCACATGAGCAAGGCGGGCATCTACGATCAGCTGACGAGCGAGTACGGGGAGAAGTTCTCGGCGGAAGCGGCCCAGTACGCGATCGACAACGTCAAGGCGGACTGGAACGCGAACGCTCTCGCGAAGGCCAAGGAGTATCAGAACCAGATGGCGATGTCGCCGGAAGGCATCCGCGACCAGTTGACCAGCGATTACGGCGAGAAGTTCACCGCCGACGAAGCGGACTACGCGATCCAGCATCTGAACGACTGAGGCGGGAGCGCTCCGACGCCTGGTCGCACGAGAGCGCGAAGCTTGGGCGTCGGCTCTCCGGCGCCTGCCGTGTCAACCGGCGAGCAGCTCCAGGGTCTGGGTGCGGCCGGGCGTGCGATCCGGATCCTCGGCGCCGTAGGATCCCGCGAGCGGGGAGATCATGATCTCGTCGACGCCGTGCTTCGCGGCGAACGCCTCGAGCTCGCGGCGCACGGAGGCGCCGTCGCCGACGAACCAGTTCGCGAGCGCGGCGGCATGGATCTGCTCCTCCTGCGGATCCGGGTTCGCGGCAAGGGCCGCCCTGGCCTGCTCGACGGTCTCGAGCGCCGTGAGCGGGCGGTTCAGCCGCAGCCGCGCCATCATCCGCAGCTGCGGGATCGCGCGCTCCGCCGCCTCCTCCGCGGTGGGCGCGGCCACGACGTTCGCGGTCAGGAACGTGCGCGGCCCGGGGTGCGCCTCGCTCGGCCGGAAGCCCTCGCGATAGAGCGAGAGCGCGCGGTCGAGGCCCTGGCCGGAGAAGTGGTTCGCGAACACGTAGGGGAGGCCGAGCGACGCGGCGAGCTGTGCGGAGTAGTCGCTGGATCCGAGCAGCCAGACCTCCGGCGCGCCATCCGCGGCGGGCGTGGAGCGCACGGCGTACTCGCCGCCCGAGGTGAACTGCGTGGCGTTGTTGAAATGCACAACGGCGCCGTCGCGCTGCAACATGAGCGCGATGTCCTGCACGTGGTCGGGGAACCGCTCCACGTCGCCGGCCGTGCCCGAGGCGCGCAGCAGCTGCGTGATCACCGGGTCGCTGCCGGGCGCGCGGCCGATGCCGAGGTCGATGCGGCCCGGCGCGATCGCCTCGAGCGCGGCGAACTGCTCGGCGACGATGAGCGGCGCGTGGTTGGGCAGCATGACCCCGCCGGATCCGACCCGGATGCGCTGCGTGCGGGCGGCGGCCGCCGCGATCAGCACGGGCGGCGCGGTGGACGCCACGGCGGGCATGTTGTGGTGCTCGGCGAACCAGTACCGCCGGTAGCCGAGGTCGTCGGCCCGGGCGGCGAGGGCGAGCGACGCCGCCACCGCCTGAGCGCTGGTCTGCCCGGTGCGGACCGGGACGAGGTCGAGGACGGAGAGCGCGAGATCAGACATCCTTCGTGGCAACGCGCGCGGCACCGGGGGCATTCCGGATCCGGGGCGCCCGGGCGTCTGACCGTTCTCAGGATCATGTGCGCGTTCAGCGCCGATAGCGCGGTTTCCGCACCGGATCGGCGAATCCGTCCTGAGAACGGTTCAGAGCGGCCGGCGCATCTTGACCGCGCGTCCGCACCGGCGTAGTCCGGAGACATGCACGGGTTCGCGGATCGCACCGACGCCGGGCGGCGGCTGGCGGCGCTGGTGGTGGCCGCCGCGCCTGTGGATCCGATCGTCCTCGGCCTTCCTCGCGGCGGGGTTCCGGTGGCGGCCGAGGTGGCGCGCGCGCTCGGGGCGCCGCTCGACGTCCTCGTGGTGCGCAAGGTCGGCGTGCCCTGGCACGAGGAGGTGGCGATGGGGGCCGTCGGCGAGGAGGGCGCGGCGGTCCGCAACGAGGATGTGGTGCGCAGCGCCCGGATGGACGAGGAGAAGCTGCGCGCGGCGGAGCGTCGCGAGCGGACCGAGGTCGAGCGCCGGGCGGAGCTGTTCCGCGCCGGCCGGCCGCCCGAGCCGCTCTCGGGCCGGACCGCGGTGATCGTCGACGACGGGATCGCCACGGGGGCGACCATGCGGGCGGCCTGCCAGATCGCCCGGGCCAGGGGAGCCGCGCGCGTCGTGGTCGCCGTGCCGGTGTCTCCGCCGGAGGTGCTCGCCGAGCTCGTCGGCGGAGCGGATCCGGCCGCCGCCGACGTCCTCTGCCTCGAGGCTCCCGCCGGCTTCATGGCGGTCGGGATGCATTATGTGGACTTCCGGCAGACCTCCGACGAGGAGGTCGTCCGGCTGCTCGCGCACGATTCCGGCTGAGCCCGTCCGGCGCCTCTGCGGCGACGGCAGCTGGGCGTGATCGCGATCGTCCCGTGCGAGGTGCGGAAGGTTTCGCCGGACCTCACCGGCCGGATCCCGCCCCGATACCCTGGCGGCATGGATCCCGAGATCTTCTACGTGCTGGTCGGATCGGTCGTCGTCGCGGCGATCGCGCGCCGCAAGGGCTGGCCCGCGCCGCTGCTCGTGACGGTCGTCGCGCTCGCGGTGTCGTTCATCCCTGCAGTGCCGAACCTGCGCATCGACGGGCACGTGCTGCTGAACCTGGTGCTGCCTCCGCTGCTGTACTCGGCGTCGCTCGACGTGTCGTTCGTGAGCTTCCGCCGCAGCCTGCCGCAGATCCGTCGGCTCGGAATCGGTCTGGTCGTCGTGACGACCGCGGCCGTGGGGCTCGTCGCGTGGCTGATCATGCCGTCCCTGACCCTGCCGGGGGCGCTGCTGCTCGGGGCGATCGTGGCTCCGCCGGACGCGGTCTCCGCCGCCGCGATCGGGCGGAAGCTGGGCCTGCCGCGCCGCGTGATGTCGGTGCTGTCGGGGGAGAGCCTGATCAACGACGCCACTTCGCTGACGCTGTACCGGGTGTTCGCGGCCATCGTCGCGGGCGCGACGGTCAGCTTCCGGGCAGGACTCTGGCAGTTCGTCCTCGCGGTGGTCGTCGGGGTGGGCATCGGCGTGATCGCCGGCTTCGGGATGCACCAGCTGCGCATGCGGATCTCGGATCCGGTCGTCATCGGCACGTTCGGGCTGCTCGCGCCGTTCGGGGTGTACGCGATCACCGAGCACCTCGACGGATCCGGTGTGCTCGCGGTCGTCGCGATGGGCCTCGTCGTCGGCTACAACGCCCCGCGCACGAGCTACGCGACGCGCATGCAGGAGACGCCGATCTGGTTGTCGGCCGACTTCCTGCTGGAGTCGTTCGTGTTCGCCTACATCGGTCTGCAGCTGCCGCCCGTGATCTCCGAGCTCGGCAGCACGCATGTCGGCGGGGTGCTGTGGCTGTCGGCAGCGGTGCTGCTCGCGGTGCTGCTGGTGCGGCCGCTGTTCGTGTATCCGGCGTCGGCGTGGGGGATGTTCTGGTCGAGACTGCGGGTGCGCCAGTTCGAGCGCTCGGTCGCGTCGGGGCAGCTCGAGCAGCGCATGCAGGTGGTCGAGGAGAAGCGGCGACGGAGAGGGTGGTCGACTCGGCGTCCGAGCGAGGAGCAGCTGCGCGAGCGCTTCCGGGAGTCGCAGCTCAGCTGGCGCGACAACGCCGTGATCTCCTGGGCGGGCATGCGCGGGGTCGTGACGCTCGCGACCGCGCTCGCCGCGGCGGATCTGGCCGGGCTCGACGCCGGCGCCGCGCACGCGATCGTCGTCGTCGCGTTCATCGTCACCGTGGGCACCCTGCTGCTGCAGGGGCTCACGCTACCGTTGCTGATCAAGGGCCTCGGCGTCGCCGACGTCACGGACGAGGAGGCGGAGGACCGGCGCCAGCTCGCCCAGGTGCGCGCCCGCACCCGCGAGGCCGGCAGGGTCTTCCTCGACGAGAAACGCAGGGCCTGGGAGCAACAGCACGGTACGGCCGCGCTCGCCGGGTTCGACCGGTTCGCACAGCGGATGAGCCGGGTGGAGCGCGACACCGCGCAGGGCCAGCAGGACGAGGAGCCCTCGGGCAGGGGCGGAGACCGGCTCCGGCCGAGCCGTGACGAACTCGTCGGGCTGTCGAAGGGGTGGCTGCAGGTGCGCCGCGACGTGCTCATCGCGGAGCGCGATGCCGGCGAGCTGAACGAGGAGGTCATGCGCGAGCTCATCGTCGCCATGGACGCCGAGGAGCTCGCCCTCGACACCCGCATCGCGACAGCCGCTCCCGACCGCTGATCCGTCCGACCCCTGAGTGCGCCGCCCGGCGCGACCGCGGGGCGCGCCGCTCACCGCCCCGCCCAGGCGCGCCGAACGCGGGGCGCCCCGCCCGGCGCCCCGAACGCGAGGAGCCCCGAACGGGAGGAGCCCCGAGCCGTGGCTTCGGTTCGGGGCTCCTCGGGCCGGTCAGGCGGCCGCGGTCACCCGCTCGAAGGCGTTGCCCACGCGGGACAGCGCGTGCCGCACGTGCCAGCGCGCGTTGTAACTGCGGTCGGGCAGCAGGTCCAGCAGGTCGCGGTCGGCGAGGCTGAGGCCGTCGTGCACGGCTTCGCGTCGCAGATCGTCCTTCGATGCGGGGTACTCCATGGCCGCGAGGAAGCGGTCGAGCGTGGATGGGAGCACCATCTCGTCCTCCTTTCGGAAAGCGTCCGTCTTTCGGGAAGCGCCCGTGCGATCAGGCGTCGATCTTCTGACGGCCTTCGGCCGACTCGACCGTGATCCGACGCGGCTTGGCGCGCTCGCTCACCGGGATGATCACGGACAGCACGCCGCCGTCGTAGGACGCACTGATCTTGTCCAGGTCCACCCCGTCGCCGAGCGCGAACTGGCGGAGCAGGGTTCCCGCCTCGCGTTCGCGGGTGAACCAGCGCACCCCCTCCTGGGAGCCCATCGTGCGCTGAGCCCGGATGGAGAGCTGACCGCCGTCGACATCGACGTCGATCGAGCCGGGGTCGACGCCCGGCATGTCCGCGTGCAGCACGTACTTGTCGCCGTCGCGGTAGAGATCCACGGGCATCCGCCGAGGAGCGCGGGGCGACTCGAACACGCTCGCGGCGAAGCGATCGAGCTGGCTGAGGGGATCGAAACTGAGGGTCATGTCTTTTGCTCCTTTCCTGTGGCCCTGCGGGCTTGTCTGCGAGTGATGGCAACCAGATCTACATCTGGTGGTATAGATTTGTTATAGATCAGATCTAGGAAAAGTTCAAGCGCAAGAGGAGGTCATCGCATGGCCGATCGCGATCCCGGAACGCCCGTGTACGGCATCGCCGTGGCGGCCCAGCTCGCCGACATGAACGCGGCCAGCCTGCGCCTGCTCGAGCAGAAGGGGCTGCTGACCCCGGCGCGCAGCGACGGCGGCACGCGGCGATACAGCGACGACGACATCGCGCGGCTGCAGCGGGTGGCGCGTCTGCGCGACGAGGGCATGAACATCGCAGGCATCGGGCGAGTCCTCGCGCTCGAGGACGAGAACGCGGGCCTGCGGGACGAACTGGAGGCCGAGCGAGCCGACCGGGCGACGCCGCCGCGCCGGTCGCGCGCCACGGACTGAGCCGGCGGACGATCACGACCCGGACGCGACGAGGCTCCCGGATCCTGCGGGATCCGGGAGCCTCGTCGTTCAGATGGCGCGAATCAGCGCACCGCGGCGGTCTCCTCCGCGTCGGCGGAGCCGGCGGCCGCCGCAGCACGGTCCGGCGAGCCGGCCTCGTCATCCGCGGCGGTCTCGTCCTCGATGTCCTCGGCGAACGGCAGGCCGTTGCGCGGAGCGTTGTAGAGGTCGAGGTCGAGGATCCCCTCGCGCTTGGCGACGATCGTCGGCACCAGGGCCTGGCCGGCGACGTTCAGGGCGGTGCGGCCCATGTCGAGGATCGGGTCGATCGCGATCAGCAGTCCGACGCCCTCGAGCGGCAGGCCCAGAGTCGACAGGGTCAGGGTCAGCATCACGATCGCGCCGGTGGTGCCGGCGGTCGCGGCGGATCCGACCACCGAGACGACCACGATCAGGATGTACTGCATCAGGTTCAGCTGGAGGCCGAAGAACTGCGCGACGAAGATCGCGGCGACGGCCGGGTAGATCGCGGCGCAGCCGTCCATCTTCGTGGTGGCGCCGAGCGGCACGGCGAACGAGGCGTAGCCGCGGGGCACGCCCAGGTTGCGCTCGGTGACGCGCTCGGTGAGCGGCAGGGTGCCGATCGAGGAGCGGCTCACGAAGCCGAGCTGCACCGCGGGCCACACGCCCGTGAAGTACTGCTTGATCGAGAGACCGTGCGACTTCACCAGGATCGGGTAGACGACGAACATCACGATCGCGAGGCCGATGTAGATCGCTCCGGCGAACCACGCGAGCGAGGTGAGCTTGTCCCAGCCGTAGTTGATCACCGCGGATCCGATGAGGCCGAACGTGCCCAGCGGGGCGATGCGGATGATCCACCACAGCACGCGCTGGATGACCTTGAGCAGCGACTCGGTGAAGACGAGGAACGGCTCGGCCTTGCGGCCCGCCTTGAGCGCGGCGATGCCCACCGCGGCGGCGATCACGATGATCTGCAGGATGTTGAAGTTGACTGTCGAGACGATCGCGCCGCCCGCGGTCGGGTCGGCGGCGCTGGAGACCCCGATCCCGAGGAAGTTCTGCGGGATCAGACCGAGCAGGAAGTTCCACCAGGTGCCGACGGTGTGCGGGGCGGCCTTCTCCAGGCCCGTTCCGGCGTGGGCGCCGGGCTGGATGGTGATGCCGAGCACGATGCCGATCGAGACGGCGATGAATGCCGTGATCGCGAACCAGAGGATCGTCTGACCGGCCAGGCGCGCGGCGTTCTGCACGCGGCGCAGGTTGGAGATGCTCGCGACGATCGCCGTGAAGACGAGCGGGACGACCGCGGCACGCAGGATCGTGACGTACGAGCCGCCGATCTTGGCGAGCGTGTCGGACAGCACGGTCGGGTGGTCCGCGGTGGCCCCGAACTGGCGGCCGATGAGGCCCGCAGCGATGCCGAGCACGAGCGCGACGATGATCTGGAAGCCGAACGAGGTCAGCAGCTTGCGGACGGGACCGCGCGTGACCGGCGCCTGGGGGCGCCGTGCGGCGGTGGTGGTGTTGCTCATGAAGACTCCAAGTCGAAGCGCGCGACGCGCCGGAGAGGGGGCGGCGCGAGACGGCGCCGGATGTCTTCAACGCTATGAGTCCGCTGGTATTCCGGGCCCGGGCGTGACGAAGGATGACGTATCCGCCCCCCGAGTCTGTCGAAGGGCCGGATCCGTCATCCTTCACCGCTTGCTGCGGCTCGCGTCACTTCGCGGCGAGGCACTCCGTCTTGTTGTCCTCGAGGACCTTCGTGGTCAGGGCCTTGTCGGCCTCGTTCTTCTGCTTGTCCTGGCCGCTGGCGATGTAGTTCAGGGTCTCGTCGGAGAGCTTGGAGTCGACGAGCTTCTCGGCGAAGCACTTCGCCATCGGCTTGGTGACGCCGCTGCTGGCGAGCACCTTGTAGACGCCGTCGGCGACCTTGTCGGCAGACGGGCGGGCGGCTCCTCCCGAGCAGGCCGCGAGCCCGATCGCGAGGACGACGGCGGGGACCGCCATGAGCAGGCGGGAGGTGCGGGTGCGCGGGTTCCGGTCGATGTTCATGGCTACACGCTAAGGGTGTTCACAGCGGAGTGATAGGTGACAGGGCGGTGGCGTGGGGATCTGGTGGGCTTGTAGGTGCCGGAATGACGTATCCGGTCCCTGAGCCTGTCGAAGGGGCCGGGTCCTGGCTCACTCCGTGATCATCCCCGCCTTGACGTTGCTCTCCGCAGCGCGCCAGGCGTAGCCGTCGGGATCGGTGAAGGTCCCGTCCGCATCGACCGAGAGACGGTGGGATCCGCTGCCGCTCGGGTCGATGCCGACCTGCTTGGCGAGTGAGGCGCGCTTGTAGAGGGCGAGCCTGACGTCGCCGGAGTCGAACTCGACATAGGAGGGGAAGCTCTTCGCGACGGTCAGGCCCTGCTCCTGATAGAAGCGCTTGCTGGCCTTGACGCTGTCGACGCCGAGCAGCAGCACGAGACGTTCGACCTCGCCGGTGGCGGGTGCTGTGGAGGTCTTGTTCGCGCTCGCGATCTGCCACGCGGTGCCGTCGGGCGCGAGGAACGATCCGCCGTAGCCCCAGAGGCTCTTCGCGACCGGTTTGATGACTTTCGCGCCGGCGGCGAGCGCCCGCTCGACGGCCGCGTCGACATCGCCCGGCTGGACGAAGATGAGCGACGGCGCGAAGCCGCGGAAGCCGGTGCTCGGCTCGGAGGTGGCGCGAACGCCGACGCGGTCCGCGAGCACCAGGGCGTCGCGGTAGAAGGTCTCGGCCGCCTGCACGGCCTCGGGGTCGGTCTCGATGATGATGCGCTGAATGTTCATGCTTCGAGTCTGGGATCCGGGTTCGCGGCGGCGCTTCTCGATTCCTGCTCGATGCCGGAGGGATGCGACCACGCAGCGGTCAGGCGCGACTGCCGATCACTGGCGCGGTCGACGGCGTCCATCCGTCGCCGCAGTCGGGAACATGTCGACGGTGAGCTCCTCGATGAAGTAGCCCGCCGGCGTCCGCAGGGCCTCCGCGAGCCGTACGAGCGTCAGCAGATTCGGCAACGCGCGGCCCGCTTCGTAGGCGCGGATGTTCGACGAGTCGATCTCGCTGCGCACCGCCAACTGGTCCTGGGTCATCGTGGACGACTCGCGTGCGCCCCTGATCCGCGCGCCGATATGGGCGGCAGCAGGAGAGGCGACGCGGGGCATCCCCCAAGCGTCCGGAATGTCCGTCACTTGTGCCAGGGTTAACGCACCCGGGTACTAGAGCCGATCTGGCCACTTGGACGATTGGCCATCCCGGTGGACCGGGAGGGGCCGATATTGGCATCGCTGAAACTGACGGGGTCCGCGATCGTTTCGTGGCAGGACGCGCCAGGGGATGACGAGTCCGCGCAGGTCTTCATCGGGCAGGACGATGCCGGTGCGGGGGCTATTCAAGTAGGCGTCGCGCAGGTGTCCACCCGACCGAACAAGGCTCTGCTCGAAAGGCTCTGGAAGTCTCGGGGCACGAAGGCGCCGATGGGGTTCGTCGTCGCAGCGGTCGCCCCGGAGGGTGTGTGGGTTCACTACCCGTCGTCTGATGCGCCGCCGTTCGGCCCCATCACGATTGAACAGGCCGAGCGCCAGCTCCAGTCGGTCCTGAACGAGGGCAATGGCCTCACTGCCCATGCGCGAATCCGCGCGCTGCAGGACGCAATGGCCGCAGGCGGAACCGAGGGGTTCACCAACCAGTTCTTGTTCGCGTCGTACTACCTGAATGAGGATGTGCCGCGTCGCCCCGATTGGGAGACTGCGGGTCAACGCGCGACGCCCGCCCTGACCAAACGAGGTGAGGACCTCGTTCACTCACTCGGGTTCGACTCTGAGCCAGCAGGGTCAGAGCGGGTCCTCGTGCTGCGCAAAACGAGCGGTCCGCGGCGAGCAGTTGCCGTGCTCCTTCGGGACGATGAGCAGTTCGATCAACGGACATCGACCTATCAACTCACGCCCGTGGCGAAGGCTCTCGAGGTCGCTGGGCGCGAAGGCGTGCCGTGGGTGATCGCATTGCGAAAGTCAACGTTGCGTCTCTATTCCGGGCAGGACGGCGTCGGCGTTGGGCAGCGGGGGCAGTCGGAGACGTACTTCGAGATCGACCTCGATCTTCTCCCGCCCGAGCAGATCGCGCTGGTACATCTGATCTTTTCGGCCGAAGCGCTGGACGTGGGCGGGTCTGTTCAGCAGATCCTCGAGGGCTCGAGCCGATACGCCGCCGACCTCGGATCCCGTTTGCGGGATCGGGTCTACGAAGGCGTAGTGCCCGGCATCGCTATCGCTATAGCCGATCGGATCCCGTCGCTCGGTCTTGTGCTCGACGCGGAGGGCCTTCAGGCCGCTTACCGGCTCGCGATGAGGATCCTGTTCCGCCTGCTGTTCCAGGCATACGGAGAGGCTACGGGGCTCCTGCCCGCCGGGCGGAACCCGAACTATGACCACAACTCCCTTCACACATTCATCGACGGCGCGATTAACACGGAGGCTGACGAGTTCAGCGAGGAAAGTACCGCGATCTGGGATGACCTGCAGCAGGTGTGGGGTGTCATCTTCGTGGGAAACCGTTTGTGGGATGTGCCTGCCTATGGTGGCTCGCTGTTCGATCCGTCGAGCGAGGAAGGTGCGCTGCTGAAGAGGCTGGAGCTTCCCGACAGCGTTCTCGGTCCAGCGCTTCAGAACCTGTTGAGCGAGTTGACGCAGGACAACGTTAAGGGAAAGGTCGACTTTCGCAGCCTGCAAGTACGCGAGTTCGGCACCATCTACGAGGGGCTGCTGGAATCGAGTCTCTCACTTGCTGAACAGAACCTTGCCGTCGACAAGAACGGCGCCTACATCTTTGCGAAAGATGGCGACGAGATCAAGGTTCCCGCGGGCCGCCCATACTTTCACTCGGCGTCGGGGGAGCGCAAGGCGACCGGCTCGTACTACACGCCAAAGATCGTCGTCGATCATCTCATCGAGCGGTCGGTCGAGCCCGCGCTGAAGGCTCATCTCGACCGGATCAAGACGCTCATGGACGAGGGCAAGGAACGCCAGGCCGCGGACGCCTTCTTCGACTTCCGCGTCGCCGACCTGGCGATGGGCTCGGCGCACTTTCTGGTCGCTGCCGTGGACAAGATCGAGCGCGGCATGCGGGACTTCGTCACCGCCACCGAGGTGCCGGGTGTGCGCGCCGAGCTCGCGCGCCTCGCGGAGAAGGCGCGCGAGGCGCTCGGTCACGACACGGACGGCGCGAAGGCGATCACCGAGGGCCAGCTCCTTCGCCGCCAGGTGGCACGCCGCTGCATCTACGGTCTCGACATCAACCCGCTCGCCGTCGAGCTGTCGCAGCTCGCCCTCTGGATTCACACCTTCGTGCCCGGCCTGCCGATGTCGGGCCTCGACCACGGGCTCGTTCTCGCCAACTCTCTCACCGGCATCGGCACCATCGACGAGGCGATGGACGCGCTGAAGGCCGACGGCCTGTTCGAACAGATCATCAGGGAGCCGCTGACGGCCGCACGCGACCTCCTCATCGACTACGCAGATGCTTCGGAGGCCGACAAATCGGAGGTCGCCGCCGGTGCAGACATGCTGGCAAAGGCGCGCTACGCAGCGGCCCCGGCGAAGGCGATCTTCGACGTGGTAGTAGCCAAGCGTCTCGGCGTCACGATTGACGAGGCATGGGACGCCGAGCAGTTCGTCGCTCTCGCAGCGATGAGTGAGGTGCGCGAAGCCGTCGATCCGCTCCAGCCAGCGCATATGCCGTTCCTTTTCCCGGAGGTGTTCCTCCGTGAGCACCCCGGCTTCGACGTCATTGTGGGGAATCCACCTTGGGAAAAGGTGCGCTGGGAAGCCGCACCTTTCTGGGCGAAAGTGAGTCCCGGCCTCATGGCGCTTCGGGACACTGCAAGAGACGAGCTAATCGGCAAGCTGAGGCTCGAACACCCCGATCAGGCGGCGCGCGAGAAGGATGAGATGGCAGCGCGTGCTGGGCTGCAGGAGTACTTCAAGAAGGCCTTCACTTGGCGTGGGGGAACGCACCTCGAACTGGCACAGCTCATGCTCGAGCGGGCTATGAAGAGCACGTCACCCTCTGGCCAGGTTGGGCTCGTGCTGCCGCGTCAGCTACTGGTGCTAGCCGGCTGGTCAGGTCTTCGAGCCCACCTGCTAAGAGAGCATGATCTGTTCCTGGTCCAGGCTAGAAACCGCGCCGGATGGCTTTTTGAGGGCGTCCATGCGAGCTACGCAGTCGTGCTACTTTCGGCGGGTCCGCCGACGGGTTCAGACGTGCACGTTGGGGTGGTGACATCCGGTTCTGCGCTGGCGACGGTCGCAGAAGGCCAGACCATCGACATCAGCGTGGAGGACCTGGAGTCGTACTCGGATGGACTCGTTGTCCCTTGGTTCGACTCGCCCGAGGATCGTGCCGTCTTCGACAAACTTCGGTCTCACCCGCGACTTAAGGACATTGAAGGATGGGTCCAGGGAACGCACGACGCCCGTTGGGACTTCCGTAGCTCCGGCCCCGACGCAAAACTCGTTCAGTCATCGGCACTTGACGCTGACGCGTGGCGCGTGCTCATGACGCGGCACCTCGACGCGTACTCCCTACGTGCGCAACCGCCGTCCAAGCAGTTCGTGAATGACGCCGCAACCCTCGTCGCAAAGGCGCGCGGGATCGTGAATGGCGACGCAGGTGTCATAGTTGGGGACGCACATCCACGGGTGATCGTGCGGCATCCAAGTCGAAGCGACGACACACGAACGATCATCGCCTCGGCGCTTCCGCTCCGAGGTGTGCTCTACAACAAGGGCTCTGTCCACGCGATCGCGCACGCTTCCGGAATGAGCCCGGCTGCCACCCTTTCGCTGTTGGGACTCCTCAACACAGTGTCCCTCGACTGGTGGGCTCGGCGCTTCGTGGATCGGCATGTCACTGCGCCGGTCGTCAACAATTTGCCCATCCCTGACTGGGATGATCTGACCACCTCGAGAGTTGCGGCCCTCGTGGCTGAGCTGCTCAGGCGACATGGCTACTCGACGCTTGCTGGCGGAGTCGCACTCGGCGACTTTCCGCTGCCGGCTGACGTTCCACCCGGCGCCCGCGACGTGGAGCTCCGAGACGAGATCGACGCGCTCGCTGCGCACGGGTATGGCCTCACCGCCCAGGATCTCGAAGTGCTTGCGAATGATTTCAGCGAGAGCGGCTTGCCCCGATCGAGCCTTGCGCACATCCAGGAACTGGTTGACGAGATGAGTAGCGATGACTGACCAGCTTCCGGTCTTTGCGACGAACCGGATCGCTCCGCCCATGACGGTGCGCGAGGAGGTGCGCCGGCTGTTCCGAGTGAATCGAGAGGCGCTCGCGGTACCGCCGAGCGCGGCGATCGCGACGGCTTACATCAATCCTGCGGGCTTCCTCCTGCTGGCCGACGAACTGGAGAAGCTTCCGCGCATCCGCATCCTGCTCGGGGCCGACCCCGTGCCAGATCCGTTGCTGCCGGTGGATGCCGACTCGGCCCTCCAGAAGCGGCTCGATGCGGCGCTGACCGATCACACGCGGTGGCTGAAGGCGGAACGCGACGCGCTCGGTTTCGAGCTGAAGGCTACGCAGTCGGCGAAGCGGCTCGTGGAGTGGCTGCGCGTTGCTGATGAGCGTGGCGAACCGATCGTGGAGATCCGCCGCTTCACCGGCGGCTTCTTGCATGGGAAGGCGTTCATCAGCCACCACCCGACGCACCCCGCGTATCTCGCCGGGTCTTCGAACCTGACCTATGCCGGGCTCACCCGCAACGCAGAGCTGAACGTGGGTGCTTCCGGGCAGCAGGGATCGACGCCGCAGGTCATCGATTGGTTCGAGGAATGCTGGGCCGACTCCGAGGCGTTCGACCTCGCCGGGCTGTACGAGCCGCTGTGGGCGGCGCACACTCCATGGAGCATCTTCCTCCGCATGCTGCTTGCCCGCTACGGAGAGCACCTGGATGAGGAGCAGGCAGGTCCCACGCGGTTCGAACTAACCCGGTTCCAGGCAGACGGCGTGAAGCGGATGCGACGGCTGCTGGATGAGATCGGTGGTGTGCTCGTCGCCGATGAGGTCGGCCTGGGCAAGACGTTCCTCGCTCTCGAAGTGATCGCCGCGGCTACGGAGCAGCAACGGCAGCGCGTGCTCGTCGCGGCTCCGGCTGCGCTGAAGGCATCGGTGTGGGACCCGGTGCTCGCGCGGTACGACATCTCCCGTCGCGTCTCGGTGCACTCGTACGAGGAGATCCGCAACCGGATGGATCCCAACCACCCGGAGCATGACGCCTTCTACGAGCATGCAGAGGACGCCGCGCTTGTGATCGTGGATGAGGCGCACAATCTGCGGAACGCGGGCGCGGCGCGCTCGGAGGCGTTGGACCGGATCATCCTCGCCGGGCGGCACCCGAAGAAGGTCGTGTTGCTGACGGCGACGCCGGTGAACAACTCGCTCATCGACCTGGAGACGCTGGTCAAGTACTTCATCCGCGACGACGCACGCTTCGCCTCGATCGGCATCCCGTCGATCCGCAAGTACATCCGCGATGCGCAGGCGCTCGACCCAGACGCGCTCACACCCGCGCACCTGTTCGACCTCATGGACCAGGTGGCAGTAAGGCGCACGAGAAAGTTCGTCAAGGACAACTACCGCGGCGAGATGATTGCCGGCCCTGGTGGTCAGAAGATTCTGGTCGAGTTCCCCGACGCCGATGTGCGTCGTGTCGACTATCAGCTTGACGAACCAGGCGAAGCGCTGGTCGATGCGGTCACCTACGCGCTCGACATCCCCGATGACGAAGTGCACGTCGCGTCGTTCAGCGTGCGTCGCAGCGATCCAGAGCGGCTCCTGCTCGCCCGCTACGTCCCCAGCCGTTACCTGAAGACCGAGGACCTGAGCAAGACCGAGGTCTCGAACATGGGGCTCCTGCGTTCCGCGTTGCTGAAGCGACTCGAGTCTTCGCCGACAGCCCTGGCCGGAACGCTTGGTGTGCTGACCCAGACCCATGAGGCTTTCCTCTCCGCGCTCCGGAAGGGCACAGTGCTCGTCGGCGGTGCGCTGCGCGACTACGTCAACTCCGAGTCCGACGATCTGGACGAGGTCGTCGCCGGCCTTGACGAAGACACCGAGCATCAGGCCACTCCCGCGGCGTTGTATGACGCTGAGGTGCTGGCTTCGGATGTCGAGCGAGACCTCGTGTTGATTCGTCACCTTCAGTTGCTGGCGGTCGCGGCAGCACACGACCGCGAACCGAAGGTCGCGGCACTTCTCGCCGAACTGCAGCGGATTGCGACCGAGTCAGAGAAGCCCGAGGTGACGAATGCATCCAGCGGAGATCGACGGAAGGTCATCGTCTTCTCCACATACGCAGACACCATCCGCGACCTGCACGAGCGCCTGACCGACGCGCTCGACGAGGTGCCTGACACCTCGTCGCTCGCGGCGTATCGCGGTCGGGTCGCTCCTGCTGTGATCGGCGAGTTCGCCTCGGGCAAACGCGGTGGAATCGATCAGCCGACCCGCGCGAAAGCGGTCGCCAACTTCGCGCCACGCACCGCTGGACGGCTCCGGGACGACGGAACCCCGATTGAGGCCGACCTCTACGACGTTCTGCTCACGACCGACGTGCTTGCGGAGGGCGTGAATCTTCAGCAGGCCGCGCACATCGTGAACTACGACCTGCCATGGAACCCGATGCGCATCGTGCAGCGCCACGGCCGCGTCGACCGCATCGGCAGCCAGCATAAGTCCATCGAGCTCGACGTGTTCTTCCCCGCGGAGCACCTCGACGAATTCCTCGGGCTGGAGCAGACCCTGATCCGGAAGCTTCGGCAGGCGGACGCCGCGATCGGCGCGGGCAAGGTGCTTCCCGGCGTCTCGAGCTACCCGCCGCAGGAGCACTACGATCCCGACGCCATCGTCGACGAGATCGAAGAACTAATCGAGCAAGGCGGCGGTTCCGCTGCGGGATCGGGCGAAGAGTATCGCCGCCGGCTCGCCAACGCGCTGGACGCGGACCAGGCACTCCGCGGAAGACTCGAAGACCTGCCTCACGGCATCGGCAGCGGATTCATCAACCCTGCGGTCTCGGGGCGGTCTTTCGTCTTCTGCATGAAGATGGGCGACACAGGCCATGTCTGGTTCCGCAACGTGAACGCCGACGATGCTTGGCAACCTGTAGCAGATGAAGACGGCCGGGTCGTGGTCGATGACACCCTGATCTCACTCGTCGCCGCAGATCCCGGCAGGCCAGATAAGTCGCGTTCCCTGCCCGACAAGGCTTTCCACGCTGCATATGAAGCCTGGGCTCTCGCGCAGGAGGATGCGCACGACGAGTGGATGCGTTCCACCGATCCAAACGCCCTCGCGGCCGAGGTTCCCGCCTCATTCCGCGAGGCAAAAGAGATGATTCTCAATAATGGGGGCCATCTTGGCGCGACGCGGATGCGGACTATCAAGCGCCTCAATACTGTGCCGACGGCGAAGGCAAGGAAGGCGATGCGCAACGCGTTGCGTACACCTGGCGCGTCGGAAGTCGTGGTGGGGGCAATCCTTCAAGTGCTCGATGATTTCGGCGTCCAGCCCGCGGAGACGGTGGAACCGCTGATTCCGATCGCACTTGACGATATTCGACTGGTCGCATGGATGGCCGTTGAAGGAACGAAGGAGAATATGGCGGTGCGCGCATGACCACCGAGTTTGATCCGCGCTACTCGATCGACAGGGTGTTTCAATGTATGGCTGAGCGACTGGGGCCGGTCATTGCTGGGACTCTTGCGCCGCACCTTGGTGCGCTGCCATGGACGGCAATGCTGGCCGAAATGGACAAATTGAAAGGGAAGCCACCGGGGGTGTACCTCGCGACCGACCCGCAAGCTCAGCTCAGGGTGTTGACGGAGCGTCTCGGCGGTATCGGGTTCCCGTTCGACGATCACACGCGCACCGTGAGCGTGCTGGGCGGCGAGCTGCGTATCGCGCGAAATCGGTGGGCGCATTATGGTGACCTGGACGCGCTTGACGCATGGCGCACTAACGATTTCGTCGTGCGCCTGCTCGAGCGGCTCGGCGATGCTGAGGGCGCGGCGCAGGCCGTCGCCTCGCGCGAAGAGGCTTTCGATGCCGTCGTGCGGGAGAAGCGCAGTGCCGAGCACGCGGTGCCCACCGAGGGGGCTGCCATTGACGCACCGATAGCGAACGCCTCGTTCGCGCTCGTGGGCAAGAAACCGACCCCTGCGACGTCCTCACCAGGCTCCACTCCTGCGCAGATCCGCTCGTCGGGCTCGCAAGCGGATACCACTCCGGTGGCGAGCACAGGTGCAAGCCTCGAAGGGGAGTCGGTCGATGGCGGAGATTTCGAACCTTGGCTGGTCGTGGCGGTTGGCGGGCCAGAAGTTGTTGATGGACTTCCGAAGAAGGTCATGAAAGAACAGGTGCGAGCCGTCGCGTCAGAGATCGTTGACTATGAGGGCCCGGTCCAGTTGAAGCGACTCGCCCAGCTGACGGCCGCATCGTTCGGGATCAAGCGGCTCCATGAGGCGCGCGAGAAGAAGCTGATCTACCAGATCCGCCAGGCGGAAGGCATCGTCGTCGATTCCGACAAGTTCGTTTGGCCGCGGGATGTTGATCCGGCTGCCTGGCGTGGCTACCGCCCCAACGGTGCTGACATGCGGCGGGACTTGCTCGCGATCAGCCCGGTCGAGATCGCGAACGCGATTCGGGACCTCCGATCGCGCAGGGGAGCTCAGCCGGAGGCAGAGGAAGATCGCGCCATCCTGCGGTTGTTCGGAAAGTCTCGTCTCACGGCGGCATTTCATGCTCACATCGGTAGGGCCCGACAGCTTCTGGCGGACAGTATTGATCCGGGCGCAGATCAGACTTCGATGACGCATGCGGACGTGCAGCACCGATGAGGGTGAACAGAGCGCTGGAGCAGCACATCGCGGTGTTCGGTGAGAGTGGCAGCGGCAAGACGGTGCTGCTCTCGTCGTTCTACGGGGCGACGGAAGAGCCCGGTTTCGCGGATCGCAACCATTTCGACGTCGTCGCCGTGGATGCGGGTCAAGGGAACCGGCTCTACCAGAACTATCTCGGCATGAAGAACAGGGGGCAGCCACCCGAGCGCACCAGGTTCTCCACGTCGTACTCGTTCGACGTGCAGATGGCGAAAGGATCCTCTGCGCGGGCGCAGCGGAGAGCGTCGTTCGATTCGCTCCGACTCGTGTGGCATGACTACCCGGGCGAATGGTTCGAAGACAACGTTACGGGCGAACAGGCCGATCGTCGTGTGGAGGCGTTCCGCTCGCTTCTGAGTTCCGACGTGGCACTGCTCCTTGTCGATGCGCAGAGGCTTCTGGACAACAGCGGCCGGGAAGATGCGTATCTCCGGTCCCTTTTCCACAACTATCGGACCGGCATCGAGGCACTCAAAGACGACATTCTGGACGATGGCAAGCCGTTGGCCACTTTCCCGCGCATTTGGATCCTGGCGTTGTCGAAGTCGGATCTGATGCCGGAGCTGGACGCGCACGCATTTAAAGAGCTCGTCGTAGAACAGGCCACCGCTGATCTGGATAGGTTGCGTAAGACGATCGAAGACATGGTGTAGGCGCCGCAGGCCCTCGCCGTGGGTGAAGACTTCATGTTGCTGTCGTCTGCCCATTTTCGCCCGCAGGAGCATGAGATCGAGGTGAGCCAGCGCATTGGCGTGGACCTCATCCTCCCGGTCGCCGCGATGCTGCCCTTCCAACGACACGTGCGCTGGGCCGAAGCTAAACAATTGCCTCCGAAGGTCGCAGAGAACCTTCTTGACGGCGCGGAGGCGCTCGCCGGCGTTCTGGGCGGAGCGCTCGTGCTCGCAAAGGGAAGGCTCCCACAACCGTTCGCGGCGGTGGCGGGGATTTTGGGTGCTGCGCTCGGGAAGGAGGTCGTCCACCACGCCGTCGGGATGGCTCGGGCCAAGGTCGACGAGATCAAAGCCGAGGCCCTCGAGAAGCACGAGTACCTCACTGCGGTGCTGGCGAAGTTCCGAACCGATCTGCAGGACGCCGAGCACGAGGGCATCCTGCTCCAGAGCCTCAGATGAGGTTGATCTGGGCGACGCGCGGTCGTGCGTGGGGCTTCCGATTCCTGCGAACCGGCGGCCTCGCGGATCCGTATCCGGTCTACGAGGAGATGTTCAGCGCGCTCGAAGGCCTTCCCGAGGGGATCGTGCGTGAGGAAGGCAGAACGGCAGTGCGTTTCATCGATCCGTTGCATCGTGCTGACCGTTCCGGCCGGGTGATCTCACATGACTTCGTGCTGCTCGGCGATCTGGCGCGACCGGTCCGGTCGGTGGACGACGGAGTGCAGGAGATCTGGCCTCTCGTGTCCGAGGAGTTCGCTCGAGTCTGGCAGTTGGAAAAAGCACCAAAGCCAACCGCCTAGTCGGTGCATTGCCGCTTATCGACGTCTGAGCCATCTGCCAGACTCGATCGCGTGGACGTCAAGGAATACTCGCTCGGGCGCGTGATCGAGGGAAGCAACCGCTATCTGATCCCGCTGTACCAGCGTCGATACTCGTGGGAGAAGGCGCAGTACGAGCAGCTTTGGAATGACGTCGTCGCCCGACGAGGAAGGTGACGACTTCGCATCTCAGCTGGCCGGCGAGGTCACTGGCGCAATCACTGTCGCCGACGTTGCCGTGTCGCTTGGTGTTGATGAGCGGATTGTGCGTTAACACCTGAGGGCGATCGTTGCCAAGGAGGATCAGCCTGGATCCGGATCCCGCTGGGTCGCGACCGTCTTCTCGGGGTTAGCGAGACTTCGGAGTCGATGGAAGCACGGTAGCGCGAGCTCGAATGGATCGTGAGGCAGCGCCTGTCGACTGGACGCCAACGGACCTCCCGGATGCGCTCACCGAGGCAGCGACAGCGCGCGGTCGCCCCGCGGCGTTGACGAGAAACGGCTGGACGCTCCGCGAGCTTGCGGCGTTTCGTCTCGCTTCGCTCGCTCAACGGCCGGCGCGTTTGGTCTCGCTTCGCTCGCTCAACGACGGGGCGGCGGGCGGGATCCGGATCCGGATCCGGATCCGGTTCAGTCCTCGTCGTCGAGGTCGACATACACCAGCGTCGCCGCCAGCACCGTGGCTCGTGCGACGACGTGGCGCAGCTCGTCCCGAACCTCCCAGGTCCCATCCGCGCCTTCGACCACCAAGCCCATCGAGGCGAGATCCTCCATGCGCGACTGCGCGATGTCGTCGACGACGTCATCGAGCAGGGACGGGTCCCCGTCCGGCATCGGATCCGGCGCTTCCCGCTCAGGGTCGACAGCCGAGACCAGCAGCGCGATGGCCTCGAACGCCGCGTCCGTGGACGCGGGAGCGATCCACCCGGATCCGGTGACGATGTTGGCGAGGAGGTAGCCGATCATCTCCTCGGCCGTATCGATCGCGAGCCCCGTCGACGCGCGCTCGGCGGCAGGGCCGGGGCGCACCCGCGAGCGCTCGCGCTCGATCACGTGCGCGGTTTGCAGCGCCTCCCACCAGGCGTCGAGCAGCGGCACGTCGCTCATCGAGCGCGCTGCGATCGGAGCGTCAGGATCGAACGCACTGCGCGGCGACCACGGCTCGTTCGTCCCGTACGCGCGGATACCCAGCAGCCCCGCGACGTACTCGATGTCGGCTCGGCGCAGCGCACCGGTCGCGGTCACTGCACGCCCCTTGCCGATCCAGGCCAGCAGATCCGGTACGGCTCGGATGAACGGAAGCTCCGCATACGCACGCAGCTTGACGTCGTCGGGAACCGGATCCTCCTCCGCCAAGAGCTCGTTCAGAGGTGCGTCCCAGTTCTCGTCATCGCGCGCCTCGATCGCCTCCTCGAGGAGGTCGTGCACGTCCTCCCACTCCTCCGGATCGCGCGAGTTCTCGATGCGGAAGTGCAGGTAGGCGTCGAGCGACGCGAGGGCGTCATCGAAGAGATCAGGATCCGCTCCTCCCGCGGCATCGTCGGCGAACATCAGCTGGATGAGCTGCTCCATGTGCTGCGGGACATCGGGCCGCAGCCCCTCGTCGCGCATCACGACCAGCACGCTCTCGAACATGTTCATCGTGTCTTCGAAGAACTCGGGCGTGAAGTCGGGTTGACGCACCAGCCATGCGGCGAACTCGTGGGCGGACGGACCGAACTGCGGCTGGCTCGACGGCGGCACGTATCTGGCGGCGGCAGGGCCGAAGGCGGATCCGGCGGTTCCGGCATCGGCGGGCCTGGCATCTGCGGGTCTGGCGGATGCGGCAGGGCCGGAGGCGGATCCGTCGGGATCGCGCGACATGCGCGGGCGCTCGGTGCCGAGATCGGGGTCGTCGAACGGGTCGGTCACCCGGCCAGCGTAGGCCGTCCTCGCCGGCCGCGTCAGAGCGCCTGTGCACAACGCGGCTCCGTTCATGCGCGGCGCTGGAGCGGTTCACGCGCGGCCTCCGGTTCGGCGCGGCTGCCGGTTGGACGCGGCGACCGGTTCGGCGCCGATTCGCAGGTGTCTCTCAGGCTCCGGGTTGTGGATGAATGTTCGAATGTCGGCGGTGGCTGAGATCCTGAGTTATGGCTTCCTTCGATGCGATCGCGGCGCTGATCCCGACCCTGTCGGGGCGGATCGGCGCGGGCGCGAGCGCGGAGGATGCGCTGGACGTGATCGTCGGGCTGGATGATGAGCAGGCGGTAGCGGCGTTCGCGGAAACGGTGGAGCTGGGCAGCCTGGTCGAGCATCTGCAACTGATCGAGGCGGGGGTGATCAGGGCGCGTTCGTCGTGGCAGGCGGGCCATGCGGGTTTGGCGCAGCGGCTGGGTCACCGGTCGGCGGCGACGCTGGTGCAGGAGCTGGGCGGGATGAGCAAGGCGGAGGCGGCCCGGCAGGTGCGGGTCGGGGAGGCGCTGCTCGAGGAGGCCGGTGCTCCGGCGGACGGTACGGCCGCGGGTGAGGCGGCGGGGTCGGAGGGCTCCGGGCTCGGTGCGACGGAGGGCGACGCCGGGCCCGATCCAGGTGACGGCGACGCCGGGTGCGGTGGGGCTCCGAGTGATGCATGGCTTAGCGGTGATGAGAGCGCTCCGTGGCCCGGGGATGGCCAAGGGGATGCGGGCCCGCGTCCGGATCCGGTGCTGCCGTGGTTCGAGCCGTTGCGTGCGGCGCTGCGGGCGCGACGATTGACGTCGGCGCAGTTCGACGCGATCCGTCGTGGGCTCGGCGAACCTCCGGGTGGGTGCGAGGCTGCGTGGTCAGCAGCGGCGGAGCAGCTGGTGGACGAGGCGACGCAGCGCACGGTGGAGGAACTGCTTGCACACGCCCGGTGCGTGCGGGACCTGCTGGATCCGGTCGGTGCTGAGGAGCGTGCCCGGGTGCGGTACGAGCGGCGGGCGTTCCGCACCTGGCTCGATCCGGAGGGTGCACGGCGCGGGAGCATGGTGTTCGACGACGAGGGCGGTGCGTTCTTCGACACGGTCTTCGCCGCGGCGTTGCGTC
>NZ_JBQEOZ010000016.1:0-83435 GCF_052045495.1 Microbacterium sp. 22242
GTCGACTCGTGCGGCAACCCGCTCGACGTCGGGCGTGAGGAACGGCTGTTCACGCCGAAGCAGCGGATCGGGCTCGCGGTGCGCGACGCCGGTTGCCGGTGGCCCCGGTGCGACCGTCCGGCGTCGTACTGCGAAGCGCATCACATCGATGAATGGCACCGCGACCAGGGCCGCACCGACATCGACCGGGGGATTCTGCTGTGCCGGTTCCACCATATGGAGCTGCACCACGGTGGATGGCGGATCACCCGCGACGGGAAGGGCGACTTCGTCCTGCACGGCACCGATGGATCGGCGACGATCCTCACCCGACGGTTGCCGCTCCGCTACCTCTGGGGCGACGTGGATCCACCACCCAAACGATTTCGCCCCGCCGCCTGACCGAACCCGCGAAGGGAACCCCGGCCAGGCCGGACGGAGTGCGCAGATGCGCCGATTCGTCTCGGGGATCCGGGGCGTGGGCCGGACGGGCTCAGTTCACGCAGGGCACGTTCCCCGACTGCAGCGGGGACGACGAGTCCGTGTAGACCGGGTGGGGCGCCGGGGTCGAACCGGACCCCGAGGGGCCAGGCGACCCGGATCCGGATCCGGAAGACGACGACGGAGAGGCGGAAGGCGCCGCGGTCGGCGTCGGCGGGTTCAGCAGGTCCTTCACCTGCGCGCGGATCGCATCCACGTCGACGATGTTCACGTCCTGCCCGTCGACGGTGTCGTAGTGGTCGATCGGCAGCGTCACGAACGAGATGTTGCCGCCGGCCAGGCTCTGGGCCTGCTGGGCGAACGACAGCAGATCCAGCTTGTCGTCGAGGGCGACGTCCTTCTTCGCCACGTCGATGAGCTTCTGCAGCTTGCCGAAGTCGGTGAACGTCGACGCCTGCTTGAGCTTCACCGCCAGCGAGACCATGAACGCCTGCTGACGACGGGTGCGATCCAGGTCGGTCATGTCGAAGTCGCTCGAGGTGGTGTCGCGGCGCTGCCGCACGAACGCCATCGCCTGCGCGGCGTTCAGCTGCTGCACGCCGGCGGGGAAGTCCGCACCCGAGAACGTGTCGGCCGTGGCGTGGTTCAGGCACACCGTCACAGGCTGCACGGCCTGTGCCACCTCGTAGAACGCGGCCATCGTCACCTCGACGAAATGGTCGATCCTGACCCCACCGAGGAACGCGGACACCGTCTTGATCGTGCTCTGCCGGGCCGCCGTCCGCGACTGCTGATACGCGTCGTCGCCGGTCACGCCCTTGTCGGCCAGCTTCCTCATCGAGGCGTCCATGGCGTCGCCGTAGGCTTCCTTGATCTTGCCCTTGTCGACTCCGTCAGGGGAGTCGGGGAAGTCCACGTAGTCGTCGCGGGGGATCGAGATCCCGACGGCCTTGCCGCCGTTCGCGGGGATGTGGATCAGCATGAGCACGTTGGTGTTGTAGCCGCCGACGGACGCGTCCTCCGCGTGGATCTGGTCGTAGATCGCCTGCGGGAACGGCTTGCCGTTCTCGTCCACCCGGCTGTCGAGCCCCATGATCAGGATGTTGGACTCGCCCGTGTTCTGAGCAGGGCCGTTGCCGCCGATCGAGGAGCGGTGGATCCCGGTGTTCGCGTCGACGTAGGTCGTCACGATGAACGCGGCCGCCGCGATCAGGGCGACGATGACCACGGCGATGATGCCCACGGTCCAGCGACGGCGTCGATACATGCGGCGGCGGGCCGCCTGCTCGGGGCTCAGCGTCATCATCCGGGACCGTTCCTGTCGTCGGGCGGGCAACTGGTCGATCTTGAGACACCCACCTGTGCGAATTCCGGGAGAGGCGCGTGCGCCGGATCCGCAGGCATGCGACGATGAGCGCATGTTCATGGTGACGACGAACGACGTTCCCGGTTACCGGGTGACGCAGGTGCTCGGCGAGGTCATGGGCCTCACCGTCCGCTCGATGAATTTCGGGCAGGGCTTCACCGCGGGATTCCGCGCGATCGGCGGCGGTGAGATCCCGGAGTACACCCAGGTGATGTACGAGTCGCGGTACGAGGTGATGAACCGGCTCTGGGCCGAGGCGACCCAGCGCGGCGCGAACGCCGTCATCGCCATGCGGTTCGACACCGGTGCGCTCGGCAGCTTCACCGAGGTGTGCGCATACGGCACCGCCGTGGTGATCGAGCCGATCGCCGGATACGCGCAGGCCCCGGCCCAGCCCGCGCCGCCCACCGCCTGACCCGAGCTTCGGCACCGCGCCCGATCGCTCGTCAAGCCTGCCGTGCGAGCACCAGCAGCTCGCCGACCTCGCAGGGCGGCGAGCGCGCCGCCGGAGATGCGGGCCGGGCGATCGGATCGTGATGCCGGCAGGCGGCGGTGCGCGTCGATGCCGTCGCCCGTTCGCCGGGCCCGAAAGGCCCCGCCCGCGACTTGAGCGAGGTGACCGGGCCCGGCTCGGGAACCGGATCCCGCGCCGCGCATTCGAGACGTCCTGGGCCCGCGACGTCAAGCTTCGTCGCACAGCTATGCCGACGGCGAACACGGGCATGCGCCTCTCGCCCGGTGGTTACTCTCGATGTACCGGGCACGAACAGTGCCATCGCCCGGCGGTGCCATCGCCGCCACGGGCTTCGCCCCGAAGAGGGCAGACGAACAAGGAGTGACATGTTCGAGAGATTCACCGACCGAGCCCGTCGTGTCGTCGTCCTCGCCCAAGAGGAGGCGAAGATGCTGAACCACAACTACATCGGCACGGAGCACATCCTCCTCGGCCTCATCCACGAGGGCGAGGGAGCCGCGGCGAAGGCGCTCGAGTCGTTGGGCATCTCGCTCGACGCCGTCCGTGAGCAGGTGCAGGACATCATCGGCCAGGGGCAGCAGCAGCCGACCGGCCACATCCCCTTCACCCCGCGGGCCAAGAAGGTCCTCGAGCTGAGCCTGCGCGAAGCGCTGCAGCTCGGCCACAACTACATCGGCACGGAGCACATCCTCCTCGGCCTCATCCGCGAGGGCGAGGGCGTCGCCGCCCAGGTCCTCGTCAAGCTCGGCGCAGACCTGAACAAGGTGCGACAGCAGGTCATCCAGATGCTGTCGGGATCGCCGGGGCGCGAGCCCGCCGCGGTCTCCGGCGCCGCGCACGACGGCAACCAGCAGGCGGCCCAGGGCGGTTCACAGGTGCTCGACCAGTTCGGCCGCAACCTCACCCAGGCCGCGCGCGACGGCAAGCTCGACCCGGTGATCGGGCGCGAGAAGGAGATCGAGCGGGTCATGCAGATCCTCTCCCGCCGCTCCAAGAACAACCCGGTGCTGATCGGCGAGCCCGGCGTCGGCAAGACCGCCGTCGTCGAGGGCCTGGCCCAGGCGATCGTGAAGGGCGACGTCCCCGAGACGCTGAAGGACAAGCAGCTCTACTCGCTCGACCTCGGCTCGCTCATCGCCGGATCCCGCTACCGCGGAGACTTCGAGGAGCGCCTGAAGAAGGTCACCAAGGAGATCCGCACCCGCGGTGACATCATCGTCTTCATCGACGAGATCCACACCCTGGTCGGTGCGGGCGCCGCGGAGGGCGCGATCGACGCGGCCTCGATCCTGAAGCCGCTGCTCGCCCGCGGCGAGCTGCAGACGATCGGCGCGACCACGCTCGACGAGTACCGCAAGCACTTCGAGAAGGACGCCGCGCTCGAGCGCCGGTTCCAGCCGATCCAGGTGCAGGAGCCCACCCTCCCGCACACGATCAACATCCTGAAGGGGCTGCGCGACCGTTACGAGGCGCACCACAAGGTGCAGATCACCGACGGCGCCCTGGTGGCCGCGGCGAACCTCGCGGATCGCTACGTCGCCGACCGGTTCCTTCCGGACAAGGCCATCGACCTGATCGACGAGGCCGGCGCCCGCCTGCGCCTGTCGATCCTGTCCTCCCCGCCGGAGCTGCGCGAGTTCGACGAGAAGATCGCCAAGGTCCGCGAGGAGAAGGAGTTCGCGTCCGAGGAGCAGGACTTCGAGAAGGCCGCCTCGCTGCGCGACCAGGAGAAGGAGCTGCTCGCCGAGCGGCTGCGCCTGGAGAAGCAGTGGCGCAGCGGCGACGTCGCCACCAGCGCGATCGTCGACGAGGGCCTGATCGCCGAGGTCCTGGCGCAGGCCACGGGCATCCCGGTGTTCAAGCTCACCGAAGAGGAGTCCAGCCGCCTCGTCTTCATGGAGAAGGCGCTGCACCAGCGCGTCGTCGGCCAGGAGGAGGCGATCGCCGCCCTGTCCAAGACGATCCGCCGTCAGCGTGCCGGGCTCAAGGATCCGAAGCGCCCCTCGGGATCGTTCATCTTCGCCGGCCCCACGGGCGTCGGAAAGACCGAGCTGGCCAAGGCGCTCGCCGAGTTCCTGTTCGACGACGAGGGCGCCCTGATCTCGCTCGACATGAGCGAGTTCGGCGAGAAGCACACCGTGTCGCGGCTGTTCGGAGCACCTCCGGGATTCGTCGGCTTCGAGGAGGGCGGACAGCTCACCGAGAAGGTGCGCCGCAAGCCGTTCTCCGTCGTGCTCTTCGACGAGATCGAGAAGGCCCACCCGGACATCTTCAACTCGCTGCTGCAGATCCTCGAGGAGGGCCGCCTCACCGACGGCCAGGGCCGCGTGATCGACTTCAAGAACACCGTGATCATCATGACGACGAACCTCGGTTCGTCGGCGATCGCGGGCGGGCCGGTCGGCTTCCAGATCGAGGGCAACGCGCAGAGCACCTACGAGCGGATGAAGGGCAAGGTCGACGAGGAGCTCAAGCGCAACTTCAAGCCCGAGTTCCTGAACCGTCTGGACGACGTCATCGTCTTCCCGCAGCTGAACAAGGACGAGCTGCGCCAGATCGTCGGCCTGTTCGTGAAGCGCCTGTCCGACCGCCTGCTCGACCGCGACATGACGGTGGAGCTGACGGACGAGGCCAAGGACCGGCTGATCGACATCGGCTTCGACCCGACACTGGGCGCACGGCCGCTGCGCCGGGCGATGCAGCGCGAGGTCGAGGACCAGCTGTCGGAGAAGATCCTGCACGGCGAGCTCAACCCCGGCGACCACGTGCACGTGGACGCGCAGGACGGGAAGTTCATCTTCACCACCGGGCCGCGCGGCGAGAAGGTCTCCGTCGGCGTGAACACCGCCGCGACCATCCCCACCACGCCGGACCTGGCGGCAGGGGCCTGATCGGATCCGCATCCCACGAGAGGGGCGAGTGCTTCGGCACTCGCCCCTTCGCGTGTTCCGCGCATGCGGGTCAGGATCAGCGCGCCGGGGCGACGGGATCCGTCCCGTGAGGGCGCGGGTCGGGTCCCGGAGATGGAAAACGTCGCTCGCGGGGGCGCCGGGGCGCCGAAATCCATCCCGTGAGACCGCGGGTCGGGTCCCGGAGATGGAAAACGTCGCTCGCAGGGGTGCCGGGGCGGCAAAATCCATCTCGCGAGGCCCGGCGTCGGGTCCCGGAGATGGAAAACGTCGCCGCCAGGGGCGCAGGGGCGCCGAAATCCATCTTGTCGAGGGGTGGAGGCGTCGTCTTGCCGGTGCTCAGCGGCTCCGCGCGGTGGACGGACGCCGCGGGCTGCGCACGGTACGGCGACCGCGACGCGGTGCCGCCGCGGGCGCACCGAAGGACTCCAGCGCACTGCGCGCGGCGGAGAGGGACGGGTAGCTGCCGAGACGGCGGCTGTGTCGATCGTGCAGGACGTGGGACGAGCCGTCGACGGCCACGAAGCCGGCGTACTCGCCGTCCCGGGTCGCCACGTACACGTCGCGGTCGGCCTGTTTCCAGGTGATGTTCATGATGATGCTCAGATGTTCGAGGGCGGGGTCGGCCGCCGGGAGGATCTCGCCGGGCGCGCGGACACGCGTCGATGCGGTTCGCGGGCATGTGCTCCGGCCGAGGGGTTCGCGCGGTGCCGAAGAGACGTCGGCAGTCCAGGCGCGGAATCTCCGAGCCTAGCAGATCCTGCTCTCGCATGCATACTTCAACGCTCGCGCACCGGCTCCGCGCCCCACGACACGGTGTCTGAAGCGAGCGCCCCGCCTTGCGCCGCCGCGACCGGGAGACCGGACGCGGACGTCGAATAGCATCGCCCTGGCAGCACTCGACGAGGAGGACGGAGACGGCGATGGCACGGTGGCACATCGAGGACATCGACGGGCTGATCTTCTCGAACGGGTGGCGCGCAGGGGCTGGCGGAGTCCAGTCGATCGTGTCGCCCGGCGACGGCGGCATCGTGGCCCACGCCGGACTCGCGGACGAGTCGGACGTCGAGCGCGCGGGCGCGAGCGCCGTCGCGGCGCAGACCGCCTGGGGACGCACGTCGTACCGCACCAGATCCGACGTGCTCATGGCCGCGGCCGCGGCGCTGCGCGAGATCCGCACGGACGTCGAGCTCGTCCTGATCCGGGAGAGCGGATCCCTGCCCAGCAAGGCCCGCCACGAAGTCGGCAAGGCGATCGACGAGCTCGTGGCCGCGGCGGGCCTTGTGACGATGTCGCAGGGCGACCTGCTGCCCGTCGAGGATCCGGGCACGATCGGGATGGCGCGGCGGATACCCGTCGGCGTCGTCGGCGTGATCTCGCCCTGGAACGCCCCGCTCATGCTCGCGATCCGCTCGGTCGCGCCGGCGATCGCGCTCGGCAACGCCGTGCTGCTCAAACCCGACGTCAAGACGGCGTTCTCGGGAGGCGCCGCGATCGCAGAGGTGTTCCGCCGCGCCGGGCTCCCGGACGGCGTGCTGCACGTGCTCCCGGGCGGCCCCGCGACGGGCGAGGCCGTGGTGCGCTCGCCGCACACGGACGTGATCTCCTTCACCGGCTCGTCCGCCGCGGGCCGCCGGGTCGGCGAGGTCGCGGGCGGACTGCTCAAGCGCGTGGTGCTCGAGCTCGGGGGCAACAACGCCTTCGTCGTGATGGCCGATGCCGATCTGGATCAGGCGGTCGCCGCGGGCGTCGCCGGAACCTTCCGGCATCAGGGCCAGATCTGCATGGCCACCGGACGCCACCTCGTGCACGAGAGCATCGCCGACGAGTACGTCGAGCGCCTGCGCGCCGCCGCCGCGGCCCTGGTGCCAGGGGATCCGCTCGCCCCCGGCACGACGCTGGGCCCGCTCATCACCGCCGCGCAGACCGAGCGCGTGCACGGCATCGTGCAGGCCGCGGTCGCGGACGGCGCACGCGTCGTGCACGGCGGCGCCTATGACGGGCTCTTCTACGAGCCGACCGTGCTGGACGGCGTCGACGAGGGCAATGCCGCCTTCCGCTCGGAGATCTTCGGCCCCGTCGCCCCTGTCACCCGGTTCCGCACCGAGGAGGAGGCGCTCGCACTGGCGAACGCGAGCGACTACGGCCTCACGGCCGCGATCCACACGCGCGACGTGGCGCGAGCGCTCGGCTTCGCCGCACGGCTCAGGGCCGGCATGGTGGCCGTCAACGGGCAGACGATCTACGACGCCGCGCACATCCCGATGGGCGGCATCGGTGCGTCCGGCAACGGAGGTCGCCACGGCGGCCATTGGAACCTGGACGAGTTCACCTACTGGCAGTGGGTGACCGTCCCCACGATCTCGGGCTGAGGGCCGGCCCGCGGGCGGAAGGGAGCGTGCTGCTCCGAGGGGGACGGCACGTCCTCCTTCGTCGTCTCCGCGGCGCTGAGGGATGCGACATCGTGTCGGAATCGGCGGCCGAGTTTCGCGCTCACGGCACGTATCGTCGCGTTCCGGCGCCTCCCTAGCCTGGGATTCCCGCATTCGAGGAGGAATCCGTGACCGCATCCGTGAAGAGCACCCGGGAGCCGCTGCCGCCGTTCGGTGAGGACGAGTGGCCCGAGGCCGTCGAGGTCGTCGTCATGGGCGGCGGACCGGTCGGCATGAGCTGCGCGATCCTGCTCGCCCAGCGCGGGATCGACGTGCTGCTCCTCGAGCGCCGCGACTTCGTGTTCCGGTTTCCCCGTGCGCACCTGCTCAACCCGCGCACGATGGAGGCGTTCCACGACATGGGCGTCGCGGAGGACATCTACGCCGCGACCCCGACCCACGATCGCTGGCGCAAGGCGGTCTGGTACACGACCGCGACAGGGCCGGGGCGGTTCGACGGGCTCAAGATCGGCGAGGTCCCGGCGTGGGGCGGCGGGCCCGACGCCGAGCGGTACCGGGCCTCGAGCCCTCGTGCCTTCGCGAACATGCCGCAGCTGCGGCTCGACCCGCTCATCCACCGGCATGCGGTCGTCGCTGCGCCGGGCCGGATCCGCGCGAAGCAGGAGGTCATCGACATCCGGCAGGACGCGGAGGCGGCGACGGTCGTGGTTCGCGACGTCATCACGGACGAGGTCCGCGAGGTGCGTGCGCGGTACGTGATCGCCGCCGACGGCGGACGCGACAGCGCTGCCCTGCTCGGCGTCGAGCTGGAGGGTCCCCGGGATATTCGGGAGGTGGTGAACTACCACGTCAGCCTCGACCTGTCCGCCTGGTCGGAGCCGGACGCCCTGCTCGGGCATTTCCTGCACCCGGCGGGCGGCGCGCGGCGGCGCGGCACGATCCAGGCGCTCGGTCCCAACCACTACAACCGCGATTCCGAGGAGTGGCTCGTCTCGGTCGCCGGCTGGATGGTCGAGGGGGCCCCGGACGACGAGGCCGCACTGTTCGATTCGATCCGCCGCATGCTCGGCCTCGGCGAAGACCACGCGATCACCATGCACTCGATGACCCGGTGGACCTACAACGGACTGGTCGCCAAGCGTTTCCGCGCCGGTCGGGTCTTCCTCGCGGGTGACGCCGCCCACAAGCACCCGCCGACCGGCGGTCTCGGACTGAACAGCGGCATCCAGGACGCGCAGAACCTCTGCTGGAAGCTGGCCGCCGTGCTCGACGGCCAGGCGCCGGATGCGCTGCTGGACAGCTACCAGGCCGAGCGCCGTCCGATCGTGGCCTGGTACACGGCGCACTCCCTGGAGAACGCGAACCGGCACCCCCCGATCGCCGCGGCGCTCGGCTTCAGCGAGGACGAGGAGGAGGGCTTCCGCAACCTCGAGGTGTTCGTGAGCGACACCCCGGAGGGGGAGGCGATGCGCGCCCGCGTCGCGACGGAGGTCGCGCACAACGCGCACGACTACAGCCAGCTGGGCGTCGAGGCCGGATTCCACTATGGGGCGGGGGCGCTGGTGCCCGACGGTACACCGGTGCCGGGTGACCCGACGGATCCGACGGACTTCCAGGCCACATCGCGTCCGGGACACCACCTTCCGCACGTCTGGCTCCAGGGCCGCACCGCCGACAGCGGCGCCGCACTCTCCTCGCACGACCTCGTCGCGCGGGTGGGGCTGACCCTGCTCACCTCGGCCTCCGCTGCCCCGCGCTGGCAGGAGGCGATCGACCTCATCGGCGGCGCCCTGCCGGTCACGGTCGTCGCGGTCGACGACGCCGACGCGGGCTGGCGTGCCGCGCGCGAGATCGGCGACGACGGGGCGCTGCTCGTCCGCCCCGACCGCAAGGTGGCGTGGCGCGCGGCCGAGATGCCCGCGGACCCGTCCCTGGCGCTCGACGACGCCCTCGCCGTGATCCTCCGCGGCGGCGACGCGCCCGCCGAGGACCCGGCCGAGCCGTTCCTCAAGCGCATCCGCGCGGCCGCGAGCGTGCTCGTGCAGTGAGCCTGCTCGTGCCGCGGCCACGGGCCGAAGCGCCGTCGTTCGGGTGCGTCCCTTCGACAGGCTCAGGGACCGGAGTTGCGGGTCAGGGATCAGTCGTTGCGCGGGTGATTCGGATGCGGTGCGGGCGATCCGACACCGTGTCGGATCGGTCGCGGCGAGATTCCCGCAGACCGCCGATCCGCCTCGGTGCGGGCTCTCATAGCGTCGAGGCAGCGACGAAGCCCCGGCCCTCCGGACCGCAGAAGACTCAGAAGGAGCACCCGTGATCATCGACGTGCACGGCCACATGTCCGCCCCGGACGCGTACTACGCGTGGAAGGCCTCGCTGCTCGCCGCCCGCGGATCCCACGGCGGCAAGCCGCCCGTGATCAGCGACGACGCCCTCATCGCCTCGTACAACGCGCCGCACCCGAGCTTCGGCAACATCTCGCACCTCGACCACATCGACGGCGCGGGGATCGACCTGCAGCTGCTCTCACCGCGTCCGTTCCACGCGATGCACTCGGAGCGTCCGACGAAGATCGTCGAGTGGTTCACGGCCGAGACCAACAACCTCATCCACCGCGCGACCGAGCTGTTCCCCGGCCGGTTCAAGGGCGTCGCGGGGATCCCGCAGAGCCCCTACCTGAGCGTCGAGCAGTGGCTCCCGGAACTGCGCCGCGCGGTCACCGAGCTGGGCTTCGTCGGGGCGATGGTCAACTCCGACCCCTTCGAGGGCACCGAGGTCCCTCCGGCGATGGGGGAGCGCTACTGGTACCCGCTGTACGAGGCGCTCTGCGAGCTGGCCGTGCCGATGCTGCTGCACTCCGCGGGCTGCATGTTCCCGTCCCGCGAGCCGTACAGCCTGCACTTCATCCAGGAGGAGACCGTCTCGGTCTGGAGCATGATCCAGGCGAACGTGTTCGCCGACTTTCCTGACCTCAAGGTCGTCGTCGCCCACGGCGGCGGGGCCATCCCATACCAGATGGGCCGCTTCCTGCCCTCGGTCGTGCGCACGGGGATCTCGTACCTCGACAAGCTGCGCAACTTCCATTTCGACTCCTGCCTGTACACGCAGGAGAGCCTCGAATTGCTGCTCAAGGCGGTCGGCACGGACCGCGTGCTGTTCGGATCCGAGAAGCCGGGCACCGGATCCCAGATCGATCCCGCCACCGGGCGCTGGTTCGACGACATCCATCTGCTCATCGACGACATCGAGTGGCTCGACGACGACCGTCGCGCCGACGTGCTCGAGAACAACGCGCGCGCTCTCTTCCGTCTCTGACGGCCGCCCCCGCACTCCGAGAAAGGATCCACCATGACCGAGATCGTCGCCGGATTCGGCACCTCGCACGGCCCCCAGCTCAAGGCCGCCCCGCCTGCGGCCTGGGAGACCCGCGGTGTCGCCGACCGCCGCAGCAAGGGACTGAAGTTCCGCGGCGGCACGTACTCGTTCGACGAGCTCAAGGCCCTGCGCGAGGACTTCTCGCACGAGATCACGCACGACGTGATGCAGCGCCGCTGGGACAGCTGCCAGGCGTCGATGGACTCCCTCTCCCGCTTCATCGCGGAGCAGGACGTGGACGTGCTCGTGATCATCTCGAGCGACCACAAGGAGACCTACGGCGACGAGTGGCTCGCGCCGTTCTCGGTGTTCTGGGGCGACGAGGTCGCGCACGTGCCGTACACCCAGGCGCAGCTGGACGAGATGGCGCCCGGTCTCGCCGAGGCCGCGATGGGCGATGTGCCGGATCGCACGGTCATGCGGCCCACGCACCGCGCGCTCGGCAAGCACATCATCCAGTCCACCCAGGCCGACGACTTCGACACCGGCGCGACCGAGGTCATCCCCGCCGGCCGCTACGTGAACCACACGATCCCGCACGGCTTCGGCTTCATCTACCAGCGGTTCCTCGGCCAGGAGTCCACGATCCCGATGGTGCCGATCTTCATCAACACGTTCTGGGAGCCGAACCCGCCGAGCGCCAAGCGCTGCTACGACTTCGGCCGCGCGGTCGGCCGGGCGATCCGGTCCTTCCCCGGCGACCTGCGCGTGGGCGTCGTCGCCTCGGGCGGACTCAGCCATTTCGTGATCGACGAGAAGCTCGACAGCGAATTCATCCAGGCGATGAAGGACCACGACGCCGACTACCTCTCGTCCGTCCCCGCGGACGAGATGATGTCCGGCGCCTCGGAGCTGCGCAACTGGATCGCGGTCGCCGGCATCGCCGACGAGGTGGGCCTCGAGGTCACGAACGTCGACTACGAGCCCTGCTACCGCACCGAGGCCGGCACCGGCAACGCGATGGGCTTCCTCACCTGGGAGCGGACACCTCGATGACGGATCCGATCGTCGCGGCGCTGCGCGAGCTGGACAGCTGCGCGGTGTCGGACGCCCTGGACACGCTCGGCCTGCCCGGCGCGGTGACCGCGCTGTCGCCGCGCTGGGAATCCGGCGCCGTGCTCGCGGGCCGGGTGCGCACCGTCACGGCGGCGCCCAAGGCGGCTGCCGGTCCCGCGACGCACATCGCGACGCCGCTCGTCGCGGTCGCCGAGCGCGACGACGTCGTGGTGATCGACAACCACGGCCGTGTCGACGTGTCGTGCTGGGGCGGCCTGCTCGCCGAGGCGGCCGTGCAGCGCGGGATCGCCGGCGTGATCGTCGACGGCGCCTGCCGCGACGTGCAGGAGAGCGCAGCTCTCGGCCTGCCGGTGTACGCGCGGACGGCGGTGCCGGTCAGCGCGCGCGGCCGGATCGTGCAGCAGGCGATGGACGAGCGGATCCAGGTCGCCGGCGTCCCGGTCGCGTCGCACGACTACGTGATCGCCGACGTCAACGGCGTCGTGTTCATCGCCGCCGACCAGGCCGAGCGCGTGGTCGGGCTGGCCCGGCGCATCGCCGAGCGGGAGGCGCGGATGGCCGAGGCCGTGCGCGCCGGCCGCGACGTGAGCGAGGTCATGCACGACTCCCAGTTCCCGACCGTCACCGCAGAGGAGTGAGGCCATGACGGATCCTCTCATCGAGCGCTTCCGGGCCCTCGGCACCGCGACCGTCTCGGACGCGCTCGACAAGCTCAGGCGCCCGGGCAGCCTGCTCGGGATCGCGCCGCTCGCCGACGGGCAGCGCATGATCGGCCGCGCGTTCACGGTGCGCTACGTGAGCGCCCAGGTGCCCGCCGGCACGGTCGGCGACTTCATCGACCAGGTCGAGCCCGGTCAGGTGGTCGTGCTCGACAACGACGGCCGCGTCGACTGCACCGTGTGGGGCGACATCCTCACCGCGGTCGCGCACCACCGCGGCATCTCCGGCACCGTGATCGACGGCGTCTGCCGCGACACGCACCGCGCCCTCTCCATCGGCTACCCGATCTACAGCCGCGGGCGCTTCATGCGCACCGGCAAGGACCGCGTCGAGGTCGCCGAGGAGCGCGGCCCGGTCACGATCGGCGGCGTCACGGTGCGCCAGGGTGACATCCTGCTCGGCGACTCGGACGGCGTCGTCGCGATCCCGCAGGACTGCGAGGCCGAGGTGCTCGAGATCGCCGAGATGATCCACGCCCGGGAGGAGTCGATCCTCGCCGCGGCGCTCGGCGGCGCCTCGATCGCCGAAGCCAGGGCGCGCTACGGCTACCACGACCTGCAGCGGGCCGAGGCGTGAGCGCGGCCGTGTCCGTCCCGGAGGGGCTCGACGGTCTCGACCCGGCGGAGCTGCTGCGGCTCGGCAGCGCCACCCTGTACGAGGCGTCCGGGCTGGACTGCTTCCTGGATCCGGCCTTCCGCCCGGCCTGGGACGGCGCGACCGTCGTGGGCCGAGCGGTGCCGGTCATGGCGCAGATCGGCGACAACCTCGCGCTGCACCACGCACTCGAGGCCGCGGGCCCCGGTGACGTGCTCGTCGTCGACGGCGGGGGAGCGCCCTTCGGGTACTGGGGCGAGGTCATGGCGGTGGCGGCGCAGGCCCGCGGCATCGCAGGGCTCGTGATCGACGGCGGCGTGCGCGACACCGCGCAGCTGCAACAGCTCGGCTTCGGCGCGTTCAGCACCTCGATCTCGATCCCCGGAACCGTCAAGCAGTGGCCAGGGACCATCGGGATCCCGATCACCCTGCGCGGCCGCGTCGTGAACCCGGGCGACCTCGTCGTCGCCGACCGAGACGGCGTCGTGATCCTGCCCTCCGGCGACGTCGACCGGATCCTCGACGCGTCCCGCGCCCGCGCCGCCAAGGAGGACGCCTACATGGCGCGCCTGCGCGCGGGGGAGCTCACCCTCGACCTCTACGATTTCCGCCGCCTCGGGGATCCGATCCGCTGCGCGGCCGACACGAACGGAGTACGATGACCGGCACGCCGGACGCCGACGTCCTCATCATCGGGGCGGGCCCGGTCGGCCTGCTCGCCGCGCTGGACCTGTCCTCCCGCGGGGTCTCGGTGATCGTGGTCGAGACGCGCGACTTCCTCGAGCCGCCGGACGTGAAGTGCAACCACGTCGCCTCACGCACGATGGAGAGCCTGCGCCGGCTCGGGATCGCCGCCGAGGTGCGCGCCGCGGGCCTGCCGGCCTACTATCCGCAGGACGTGGCCTTCCGCACCTCCCTCACCGGAGCAGAGCTGTCCCGCATCCCGATCCCGGCGAGCGGCGAGCGGTACACCGCGACGGTCGGCCCCGACACCTCATGGGCGACGCCCGAACCGCCGCACCGGATCAACCAGACCTTCCTCGAGCCGATCCTGGCCCGGCACGCCGCCGAGGCACCGGGGGTGACCCTGCTCAACCGCACCCGCTTCCACTCCTTCGTGCAGGACGACGAGGGCGTCACGGCGACGATCAGCGACCTCGACGGCCGCAATGAGCGCACCGTGCGGGCCCGTTACCTGATCGGCGCCGACGGCGGCCGCTCGGCGGTGCGCAAGCAGATCGGCGCGAAGCTCAGCGGCGACCCGGTGCTGCAGCACGTGCAGTCGACGTGCATCCGGGCGCCGCACCTGTACGCGCTGATGTCGGCCGACGAGCCTCGGGCATGGGGCTACTACACGTTCAACCCGCGCCGGATCGGTCACGTCTACGCGATCGACGGCACCGGCACGTTCCTCGTGCACACCTATCTCTCGCCCGAGGAGGCCGCGGATCCCGGATCCGTCGACCGCGACGCGGCGATCCGTGCGATCCTCGGCGTCGACGAGGACTTCGCCTACGACGTGGTCTCGAAGGAGGACTGGGTCGCCCGACGGCTGCTCGCGGACAGGTTCCGCGTCGGCCGCGTCTTCATCGCGGGCGACGCCTGCCACCTCTGGGTGCCGTTCGCCGGGTTCGGGATGAACGCCGGGATCGCCGACGTGCTGAACCTCACCTGGCTGCTGGGCGCGAGGCTCGCCGGCTGGGCGGACGAGCGGATCCTGGACGCGTACGAGGCAGAGCGCCGGCCGATCACCGAGCAGGTGTCCCACTTCGCGATGAGACACCAGCAGAAGCTCGCCAAGCCCGGGCTGCCCGCCGCGATCGAGGACGAGGGACCCGCAGGCGACGAGGCCCGGCGCACGTTCGGCGCCGCGGTGCGTGAGCTCAACGAACCGCAGTTCGCCGCCGCGGGCCTGAACTACGGCTACAGCTACGACGCTTCGCCGATCATCCGCTACGACGGCGAGACCGCGCCCGGCTACACGATGGGCACGTACACGCCGTCGACCGTGCCCGGCTGCCGCGCCCCGCACGTCCGGCTCGCCGACGGCACGTCGCTGTACGACCGGTTGTCGCCGGGCTACACCGCCGTCTGCGCGCCGGGCGCTCCCGTCGCCGTGCTCGCCGCGGCCGCGGAGCTGCGCGGGATCCCCTTCGCCGTGGTCGAGACGGCGGCGGGGGAGCTGCCTGCGGAGTACGACCGGCCGATCACCCTCGTGCGCCAGGACCAGACCGTGGTCTGGCGCGGCGCCCCGCCGACCGCCCCCGAGGCCGCCGCGCTCTGGGAGCTGCTGCGCGGCGCCGTCTGAGTCGTCCCGGGGTCGGCGCGTTTCGTCTCGGTCGCCTGCGGCGTCCTCGCTCAACGACCTCGAGTGGCCGTCCGGGGTCGTTGAGCGAGCCCCGGCGCAGCCGGAGCGAGTCGAAACGCCCCTCGCGCGGTGAACGCGGGAGGGGCGCGGGCCGGATCAGCGCCGGATGACCTTCGTCGCCGCCATGGCCTTCAGCCCCTCGACGCCGAACTCCAGGCCGTAGCCCGAGGCCTTGGTGCCGCCGAACGGGATCGACGGGTCCACGCCGCCGTGCTGGTTGATCCACACCGTGCCAGCCTCGAGCCGCTGTGCCACGGCCGCGGCCTCGTCGGCGTCCGGCCCCCAGACCGAGGCGCCCAGGCCCTGCTCGGTGCCGTTCGCGCGGCGCACCGCGTCGTCGACGTCGGTGTAGCGGACGACGGGCAGGACGGGTCCGAACTGCTCTTCGTCGACCACCGCGGTGCCGTCGGACACGTCCGCGACGATCGTCGCGCGGTAGAACAGCGGGCCGAGCTCTGCGGCGGGCTCGCCGCCGACCACGATCCGTCCGCCGTGCGCGCGGGCGTCGTCCACGAGCCGCGACACGATCTCGAACTGCGCCGGGTTCTGCACCGGTCCGAGCCGGTTGCTCTTGTCGTGACCGGATCCCATCGGCGCCGCCGCGGCCCGTTCGGCGAGCGCGTCGACCACCTCGTCGTAGACCGAATCGTGCACGTAGAGCCGCTTCAGGGCCGCGCACACCTGGCCGGTGTTCATGAACGCGCTCCAGAACAGCCGGTCGGCGACCGCGGCGACGTCGGTGCCGGGCAGCACGATGCCGGCGTCGTTGCCGCCGAGCTCGAGCGTGAGGCGGGCGAGGTTGTTGGCCGAGCTCTCCACGATCCGCCGTCCCGTGGGGGTGGATCCGGTGAAGACGATCTTCGCGACGTCGGGGTGGGCGGCGAGGGCCGCACCCACCTCCCGGTCGCCCGAGATGGCCGTCACGACGTCGGCGGGCAGGTGCCGGCGGAACACCTCGGCCAGGGCGAGCACGCTGAGCGGGGTGTTCTCGGACGGCTTCATCACCACGGCGTTGCCCATCCGCAGCGCGGGCGCGATGTGCCACACCGAGATCATCACGGGGAAGTTCCACGGCCCGATCGAGGCGACCACGCCCAGTGGCAGGTAGTGCAGCTCGGTCCGCGATGTACCGTCCTCGCGGAGCACCTGCGGCTCGAGCACGGTGTCGGCCGCCGCCCGCAGCCAGTGCGCGGCGCCGTGCACCTCGCCGGCGCCGTCGATCTTGCCCTGCTCGGCGGTCACGATCTCGCCCAGCTCCTCCGCCTGCGCGTCGAGGTCGTCCGCGACCAGCCGCAGCAGCCGGGACCGCTCGGCGTGCCCGAGTGCGACCCAGGCGGGCTGGGCGGCGCGGGCGGCGGCGATCGCACGGTCCAGGTCCTCGACCGTGCGGATCGGGGCCCGGCCGACCTCCTCGCGGGTCGCGGCGTCCAGGATCGGCCGGCCGGCCGGGTCGGAGACGGACGTCAGCAGTGCGTTCATGGCAGCTCCCTCGCGTGCATGCGGCACGGCCGCATAATCATCAACAATCAATATAGGCAATTGCGGATCCACCCGCACGGATCGGCGGCTTCACCGCAGCGCGGCAAGCGTCGCGACCCGCAGCGCGGTGTGCAGCTCGCGGCGCACGCCGCCGTCCGCGAGATCGACGTCGGCGATCGCGCGGATCCGATCCAGGCGGTAGTACAGCGTGCTGCGGTGCACGTGCAGCTCCTGCGCCGTGCGCTGGGCATCGCAGCCGCAGTCGAGGTAGGCCTCGAGCGTGCGCGCGAGGTCGGGGCCGGACTGCGCGGCGAGCAGTCGCTGCACCGCCTCCGGCAGGTCGGTCACGGTGAGCTCCTCGAGCGGGAGCTGCAGCAGCACGCGGTCCAGGCCGAGCTCCGCCCAGTGCGCGACGCTGCCGCGGGCTGGGTCGATCGCCGCCGCGCGCTGGGCGATCCTCGCCTCGCGCAGCGAGCGGAACGCCGACGCGAGCGGCGCGTGCGCGCCGCCGATCCCCGCGCGCAGCGCAGCGAACGCGGGCTGCGCGAGCAGCGCGGTCAGCCGCTCCGCGTCGATCTCGTACGGCACCGCGAGCACCGCCTCGCCGTCGATCACCGCGCCGACGGCCTTGAGGGTCGGGAAGACCGGGATGCTCGCGAGCGCCCGATCCAGCAGCAGGCGCAGGGTCGCCGCGCTCGTCGCGGCGCCGTGCGGCGCGGCGATCGAGATCGCGGTGTAGTGCGGCGCGGGGGAGAGCAGGCCGCTCGTCAGCAGCTCGTCGGCGGCGCGGGCGCGCTGGTCGGATCCGCCGTCGAAGAGTGCGCTCAGCAGGCGCAGTGCGCGATCCTCGTCCTGCCGGTTGCCGAGCGCCATGGCGGCGAGGATCACGCCGAGCTGCTCCCGCCCCGCGCGCAGCACGTCGTCGTCCTCGACGGCCTCCTGCCCGTCCGGGACGGTCGACGAGACGTACCCCACGAGGTGTCCGTCATGCCGGATCGGGGCGACGAGGCGGGTCTGCCCGCCCTCGATCGCGGGGATCAGCACGGGCCCGTCGGCGTGTCCGACGCGGAACTCCTTGATCGACTCGCGGGCGCGGGAGGATCCGCGGTGGGCCAGGATGATCGCCAGTCGGGCGTGATCGACGTCGCCGTCGTGCACGCTGAACGCGATGACGGTGAAGTCGACGTCGAACACGATGATCGGGCGCCCGAGCCGGTCCGCGTAGGCCTGCACCTGTGCTTCGAGATTCATCGCCCGTCTCCTGTCCCGTGTCGCGTCCGTCGAGCCGGCCGCGTTGCAGTCGCCCCTCGGATAGATCTATATTCATTATATTCTTTTACGAGAGGCAATGCGATGGCAAAGATGACGGGCGGCGACGCGCTCACCCTGGCACTGCTCGGCGAGGGCGTCGAGACGGTCTTCGGGATCCCCGGCGTGCAGCTGGACGGGCTCACCGACGGCATGTACCGCAAGCAGGACGAGATCGACCTGCTCGTCCCGCGGCACGAGCAGAGCACGACGTACATGGCCGACGGGTACCACCGCGCGTCCGGCAAGCCCGGCGTCGCCATGGTCGTGCCCGGCCCCGGCGTGCTCAACGCCGGCGCGGGCATGGCCACCGCCTACGCGTGCTCCTCGCAGGTCATGCTGCTGGCCGGCACGATCCCGTCGACGCTCGTCGGATCCGGCCTCGGGGCGCTGCACGAGATCCCGAAGCAGAGCGAGACGATCGAGGGGCTCACCAAGTGGTCGGTGCGGCCGACCCGCGCCGAGGAGATCCCCGAGCTCGTGCACGAGGGCTTCCGGCAGATGCGCACCGGGCGACCGCGCCCCGTGGCCCTCGAGCTCGGCCCCGACCTGCTGCACGCCGAGATCGACGTCGAGGTCGGCGAGCCGTTCGCGGTCGCGAACCCCGTCGCGCCGACAGCCGAGGTCGCGGAGCTGCTGCGGATGATCGCCGCGAGCCGGCGCCCCGTGCTGCACGTCGGCGGGGGCGTGCGCGGGCAGCGCGCGTTCGATCTGCTCGCGGCCTTGGCCGAGCGGCTCGACGCGCCCGTGGTGATGAGCGAGAACGGGCGCGGCGCGATCGACGCGCGCGATCCGCACGCCCTCCCGGCGTTCGCGCTCTGGGAGCTGCGCGACACGGCCGACCTCGTGGTGTCGTTCGGCAGCCGCTTCCTCACGCCGTTCGGGCAGCAGCTGAACGCCGGCGCGGCACGGATTGCGCTCGTCAACGTCGACCCCGCCGACCTCGGCACCCCCCGCCGCCCGGACCTGGCGATCGCCTGCGACGCGACGGCGGTGCTCGAGGCGCTCGTCGCCGAGGTCCCCGCGCGCGAGGGCTGGGGCGACGAGCTCCGCCGCCTGCGCGCCGAGTGCGACGAGCGGATCCGCGAGCGCGTCGCGCCGCAGATGGCCTTCGTCGATGCGATCCGCGCCGCGCTCCCCGAGGATGGCGTGTACGTGAACGAGCTCACCCAGATCGGCTACGTCTCGAGCTACGGCTTCCCCGTGCACGCGCCGCGCTCGTACGTCTGGCCCGGCTATCAGGGCACGCTCGGCTACGCGATGCCGACCGCGCTGGGTGCGGCCGTCGGCTCGGGCGGCCGCCCGGTCGTCGCGATCACCGGCGACGGGGGTCTCGGCTGGTCGCTGCAGGAGTTCGCGACGGCGAAGCGCTACGGGATCCCTCTGGTCACGGTGCTGTTCGAGGACGGCAGGTTCGGCAACGTGTGGCGGATCCAGCGCGACACCTACGGAGGCCGGTTCATCGGATCCGATCTGGTCAACCCGGACTTCGCGGTGCTCGCACAGGCCTTCGGGATCGACTTCACGGAGGCGTCGGATGCGGACGACGTGCGAGCGGGCGTCGAGCGCGCGATCGCGGCCGGGGCGCCCGCGATCATCCGGGTGAAGGTCGACGTGTTCCCCTCGCCCTGGTCCCTCATCCACGAGCGGCACTGAGCGATGCCGCGGTCCCGTCGCCGACGATGCGCGGAGGCGGCGGGACCTCTACTCTGAACACACGCGTGACCGGACGACGGTCACCGGAAGGACCGACGGGGGAGCGCCATGTCGCAGATCACCAACGCCGCAGTCGCCGTGCAGGTGGCGAAGTCCCTCGAGGACGAGATCGTCTCCCACGGCTGGAAGGCGGGGCACTTCGTCGGGCGCAGGCAGGAGCTCGCCGCACGCTTCGGCGTCGCCCCTGCCACCCTCGGGGAGGCGATTCAGCTGCTGCGCTCCCGCGGCGTCGTCGACGCGAAGCCCGGCCCCGGCGGAGGGATCTTCGTCGCGGCGCGGTCGCCGTTCATGCAGCTCAGCGACCAGCTGCTGCAGCTGCGGGAGGGCAAGGCGACCGCGAGCGACTGCCTGCGCGTGCTGGACGCCCTGGACGGGCTCGTGCTGCACGACGCGATCGAGCACGCGAGCGACCACGACGTCGCCGAGATCCGTGCTCTCGCCGATCGCCTGCGCACGGACTGGGAGACGGATGCCGCATCCTCCGCGATGTGGGCCCTGCATGGCCGCATCGCCGAGATCACGCCGAACGAGCTGCTGCGCAGCCTCTACACGAACCTCGTCGAGTACATCATCGCCGAGCAGCTGGAGGGCGCTACGGCGCCGAACACGCCCGAGCGGCTGCGCACGCACCTCGACTTCGCGACCGCGGTCGCCGAGCGCAGCCACGCGCTGGCGAGCTCCGCGATCGAGCGGCACCGCCACTCCTCGGTCGCGACGCTGCTCTCGTCGTGACGGACCCGACCCGCGCCCGGAGAGGGTTGACAGGGTCGAAGCGTTCTCCAATAATGTTCATATTCATTATTAAGAATTAGCTTCGTCCGAGGAGGACGCATGCCGCTCGAGTTCCGGGACGTCATCGACGAGATGCTGCAGGTTCCGAACCGCCCCGCCCGCTCGACCCCGCCACCGATCCGGCTGTCGCAGAACGAGATGCCGTGGGAGCCCTCGGCGCCCGTCGTCGCCGCGATGACGACGGCGATCTCGACCGCGCACCGCTATCCCGACTACCACCGCGCAGCCGCGCGGGAGGCGATCGCCGCGGCCCTGCAGGTCGACCCGGAGCAGGTGGCCGTGGACAACGGCTCCGGATCCCTGCTGCACGGCCTCGCCCGCTTGGTGTGCGAGCCGGGCGTTCACGGCGTCTTCCCCTCACCGTCGTTCGAGGCTTACCGGGCGGCGCTCTCGCTCGCCGGCGCCGACATGACGCCCGTCGGGCTCGCCGAGGACGGCGCGATGGACCTGGCCGCGATGGTGGCCGCGATCCGCCCGGACACGCGGATCGTCTACCTCTGCAATCCGAACAACCCGACCGGAGGGCTGATCGGCGTGGACGGTCTCAGGGCGTTCCTCGCCGAGGTGCCGTCGTCGGTGATCGTGGTGCTCGACGAGGCCTATCGGGAGTTCGTCACCGACGAGCCCGTCGACGCCACGATGGCACTGCTCGACGAGTTCGACAACCTCGTGATCCTGCGCACGCTGTCGAAGTCGCACGGCCTGGCCGGCGTTCGCGCCGGCTATGCGGTGGCCGCCGCGCGCATCGCCGAGGCGCTGCGGCGCACCTCGGTCGGCTTCGCACTGAACGGCATCGCCGAGGCGGCGCTCATCGCGGCGTTCAGCCCCGAGGGCATCGCCGTGGCGGACGAGCGCATCGCGGTGATCGTGGCCGAGCGCGCCCGACTCGTCCAGGCGCTGTCCGACGCCGGCGTCGCGGTGCTGCCGAGCCAGTCGAACTTCCTGTTCCTGCCGGGCGACGCGGCGGCGCTCATGGCACGGTTCGAGGAGCAGGGCGTGCTCGCCCGTCCCTTCCCGAACGCGGGCGGCGCGCGGGTCACGGTGGGTCTGCCCGCCGAGAACGACGCGGTCCTCGCCGCGCTCCTCTAGCGCGTCCCCCGGGGATCCGACACCGTGTCGGATCCCCGGGGGAGGACTTCGGAGCGGGGCCCGATGAGGCCCGGCGGCCGGATTCCTACGCTGACAACACGACAGACAGAGCGGTGTGTCCCCGGGTGACCGGACGGCGGGGCCGCCCCTGTGAAGGGAAGAGGCAGTGACGGCAAGCGACTTCGACCGCGACCGGCGAGCATCGATCCGGCGCTCGATGACCGGCGGGTTCGGCTGGACGGTGTTCCTCGCCGCTCTGACGCTCGTGTTCGTCTACCCGGTTTCGATGATCGCGATCGGTGCGTTCCGCGACGGCCTCCCGTCGGACGACCTGCCCTTCACCCTCGGCGGACTGCTCGCAGCGTTCCAGGATCCCGAGACCTGGAAGACCATGGGCAACTCGCTGCTGCTCGTGGTCGTGTGCGGCACGATCTCGGTCGCCGGTGGCGGACTCTTCGCCTGGATCGCGGCGAACACCAATGTCCCCGGCCGGCGGTTGCTGACGCCGCTGATGGCGGTGAACCTGTTCGTGCCGCCGCTGTTCCACACGCTCGGCTGGATCATGCTCGGCAACCCGCAGAACGGTCTGCTCAACCAGTTCGGCCGCATTCTCGGCGCGCACGGCCCGATCCTGAACATCCAGAGCTGGGGCGGGCTGTTCCTGCTCATGTCGCTCGGCTACATGCCGTTCGCCTACCTGCTCATGCTCGGCGCGTTCAAGAACCGCGACCAGTCGCTCGACGAGGCGGCCGCGATCAGCGGCGCCGGCGCGGTGCGCACGTTCTTCACGATCACGGTGCCCTCCGTCGGTCCGGCGATCACGGGCGCGGCGATCCTCATCGCCGTGCTGGTGTTCCAGTCCTTCGACAGCCCGCAGCTGATCGGACGGCAGGCGAACATCTTCGTGTTCTCCACCCAGATCTTCCACTACGTCCGCGACCAGGCGCCGGCCGAGTACACCAAGGCGTTCGCGCTGTCGCTCGTGCTGATCGCACTCGTGCTGCTGCTCTTCCTCGCACAGCGCTGGATCCTGCGCGGCCGCAGCTTCACGACCCTCACCGGCAAGACCTCGCGGCGTGAGCCGCAAGAACTCGGCCCCGTGCGCTGGCTGTTCACCGCGCTCATCGCGTTGTTCCTGCTGCTGAACCTCGTCCTGCCGCTGTTCGCGATGATCCTCGGCAGTCTGCAGCCGATCTTCGGCGTGATGAGCACGGGGTTCACGTTCGACAACTACGTGCAGATGCTCACGGATCCCGAGTTCAGCTCGAGCCTCGGGCTGACCGCCTGGCTCGCCGTGATCGGCGGCTTCGGCTCGATCGCCGTCGCGCTGCTGACCACCTACGTCACCGCGCGTCGCACGGGCTTCATCCGCTCGTACACGTCGTTCTCGGTCTGGATCCCGTGGGCGCTGCCCGGTATCGTCCTGGCCCTCGCCTACATGTTCGCGGTGCTCTACGTCCCGGCGTTCCGAGGCCTGTACGGTACGGCGTTCCTGATGACGCTCGTGCTCGTCGTCGCCACGATCCCGGTCTCCAGCCGGATCGCCGAGGGCGCGCTCGCGCAGCTCTCCCCGGAGCTCGAGGAGGCCGGGCGCACATCCGGCGCCCGATCCTGGCGGGTGCTGATCACGATCGTCCTGCGGCTCGTGATCCCCAGCTTCCTGTCCGGGTGGTTCCTCTCGGCGCTGTTCATCGCAGGCAACCTGTCGGTGCCGATGCTGCTCGCCCCGCCGGGCCTCGAGCCCGTCTCGCTGACCGCTTTCCAGCAGTTCCTGCAAGGCAACATGTCGCAGGGCGCCGCCCTGTTCATGATCGTCCTCGTCGCGGCGACGGCCGTGCTCGCACTCGCCGCGGGCGGCATGAAGCTCGCCGCAGTGCTCCGTACCCGGATCGGCCGCCCCGGCCACGCTCCCACCGTCCCCCTCACCCGAATCACCCCCTGACACCCGAGAGGCAGAATGATGACGTTCTCCCGCACGACCCTCCGACTGAGCACCGCGGCCCTCGCCGCGGGCGCCCTGCTCGCCCTCACCGCCTGCTCGTCCGGCACTGCCGCCGCCAAGCCCGACAAGCCGATCGAGGTCCCCGGCACGAGCGCCAAGGGAAACGCGCACATGAATGATCTGTACGACAAAGCGCTCGCCGACAAGAAGACGGATCTCGTGGTCTACGGTCCGAGCGCGTCGTCGCAGAAGGCGCTGTTCAAGGCGTTCACGGACCGGTTCCCCGGGATCAAGGTCCTGCCGCAGGACCAGCCGGATGCTCAGAGCATCACCAAGATCGAGACGGAGGCGCAGAGCGGAAACCGGATCGCCGACGTGTACGACGGCGGAGAGTCGCCGCAGGTCGCGGCCAAGCCGGACCTGTGCACCAAGGCCGACGTGCAGACCGCACCGGCCGGGTTCGAGATCCCGACCGCCTACGACGGCCGCCTCACCTACTACGCGATGCGCTACTTCGTCTTCGTCTACAACACCGACCTGGTCAAGAAGGACGAGGCGCCGAAGAACTGGAAGGATCTGCTCGACCCGAAGTGGAAGGGCAAGATCACCGTCGGCGACCCGACCGTGCCAGGAGGGATCCGCTACATCCTCACCTCGCTGATGGTGCCGGAGAGCGCTGACAAGTGGGGCAAGCCGTACATCGAGGCGCTCGCCAAGCAGGATGTGCAGTTCGCCCAGTCCGAGCCGAACGTCCCCGCGGACGTCGCGAGCGGGCGGTTCCCGATCGGCATCGCGGTGTACCAGGGCTTCTACGAGGATGTGAAGGCGAAGGGCGGTCCGATCGCCGACGTGTTCCCGCTGGACGACGGCGGCAACTTCATGTCCCGCACCGGCATGTGCGTGGTGAACAAGGCCCCGCACGCGGACGCCGCGCAGCTGTACATCAACTGGCTGTACTCGCCCGAGGGTCAGAAGGCGCTCGCCGAGAAGAACGACTCGTACGGCTGGACACCCGACGCCCCCGGTCCTTCGGGTGCGCCGGCGCTCGGCAAGCTCGGACGCCTGCCGTTCTCCAACCCCGACCCGAACTTCAACCAGCCCTACTTCGACTTCATCAACGCCCAGTTCAAGAAGTAGGCGCGCGAGCGCGCGTACCCCCGACGAGAGAGCACTGATCGGCATGACTGAAGTCCAGGTTTCAGGACTGACCAAGCGCTACGGCGGCAAGACCGCTCTGCACGGATTGGATCTGACGATCCGCTCCGGAGAGTTCGTCACCCTGCTCGGCCCCTCGGGCTGCGGCAAGACGACGACGCTGCGGTGCCTGGCAGGTCTCGAGCGTCCCACCGGCGGACGCATCAGCATGGGCGATCGGATCGTCGTCGACACCGACCGGCGTACGTTCGTGCCGGCCGACAAGCGCAAGGTGGGCATGGTGTTCCAGAGCTACGCGCTCTGGCCGCACATGAGCGTGGCGGAGAACGTCGCGTACCCGCTGAAGGTCGCGCGGGTCGCGGCGGCTGAGCGTCGCCGGCGTGTCGACGACCTGCTCTCCGCGGTGGGGCTCGCGGACTTCGGCAAGCGACCGGTGACCGCTCTGTCGGGCGGCCAGCAGCAGCGGGTGGCACTCGCCCGCGCTCTGGCCGCCCGGCCGGGCATCATCTTCTACGACGAGCCGCTCTCCAACCTCGATTCCAAGCTGCGCTATCAGATGGGCCAGCAGGTCCGCGCGCTGCACAACCAGTTCGAGACGACCTCGGTCTACGTCACGCACGACCAGGAGGAGGCGATCACGCTCTCCGATCGGATCGTCGTGATGAACGATGGCGCGATCGTGCAGGATGGCACGCCGAGCGACCTATACGACCGCCCGAACTCGGCGTACGTGGCCGACTTCATGGGTTTCCAGAACATCCTCCCCGGCAGGATCCTCGACGTCCGCGGCGGGATCGCCGACGTCCGAGTGGACGGCACGTCCCTCGTGATCTCGGGCACCGTGACCGACGACGCCGCAGCCGGGGACCGCGCCGACGTGGCGTTCCGCGCCGCGCACGCCCGGATCGTGCCCGGCGTCGATCCCGTGTCCAGTGCGGGCCGCTTCGCTGCGACGGTCGAGCGCACCACCTACCTCGGCAGCGCCGTGAACCTGCTCGTCCGCGCCGACCGGCTGCCGCTGCGGGTGCGCGTCGAAACGGGGGAGGGCGGACCGGAGTCGGCGCCCCGCCCCGGCGAGGAGTTCGGCTTCGCGGTCAACCCGGCGCGCGCCGTGGTGATCCCATACCGCGCGGCCGCGCCGTCCGAGAGCGACTACCTGACCACGATGACCGATGCGATCGTCGCCGCGCACTGAGCGGCCGAGGCCCGAGAACGATCGAAGCCTGAGAGGAAACCTCCGATGAGTGACCTGCCCACCCCCCGCTCCGACGCGCCGCGGATCCGCGAGCTCGCGGAGATCGGCGGCCGCTCCGACACCCGCGACGTGCTCGCCCACGCCACCAAGCAGGCCCGCGACGACTACGACGACTACTTCATCGTCGACATCGACGCCCACGTCTCGGAGGACCATTTCTGGGGCGAGGTGCTCGACCTGATCGACAACGATGTCTGGCGCGACCTCGGCATGAGCCAGTACGCGGGCTTCGCAGGCAACAACGCCCTGCTGAACATCCAGCCCGGCATGTCGCACCAGAGCGTCGGCGGCCGCATCGGCCACCAGGGTCGCAAGGAGCCCACCGAGGGCACCGAGGGGCACCCGTTCGTGACCGCCGCCCGGCGCGGCATGGACGCGATGGGGCTCGACTACCAGGTGGTCTTCCCGAGCGCGATGCTGCTGCTCGGGATGCACCCGCAGGACGAGGTCGAGGTCGTGCTGGGTCGTGCCTTCAACCGCTGGCTCACCGAGGTGATCCTGCCGCCGAACCCGCGCCTGAAGGGCATGCTCTATCTGCCGTACAACACCCCCGAGGTGTGCGAGGAGCTCGTCGAGAAGTACGCCGACGACGACGGCATCATCGGCTACACGGTGTGCTCGACGCGCAACAACCCGGTGCACTCCGACGTCTACACCCGGCTGTACAAGCTCATCGAGGACAGCGGCAAGCCGCTCGCCTTCCACTCCGGCTACCACTGGGGGGATCCGTCGTTCGCGCAGCTGAACCGCTTCCTCTCGATGCACGCGCTCTCGTTCACGCACTACAACCAGATCCACGTGACGAACTGGATCATCAACGCCATGCCGGAGCGCTTCCCGAAGCTCAAGATGGTGTGGGTGGAGAGCGGCCTGGCCTGGATCCCGTTCCTCATGCAGCGCCTCGACCACGAAGTGCTCATGCGGCCGAGCGAGGCCCCCGGCCTCAAGCGCCTGCCGAGCGAGTACATGAAGGAGATGTGGTACACGACCCAGCCCATGGAGCGCACCAACATGGAGCTGCTCGAGGCCACCATGAAGTCGTTCAACGCGGAGACGCAGCTGCTCTACTCATCCGACTGGCCGCACTGGGACTGGGACGCACCGTCCACGATCACCCGCCTGCCCTTCCTGTCCGAACAGGCCAAGCGCAACATCCTCGGGCTGAACGCCGCGCGCGTGTTCAACCTCCCCACCGACCGACAGAAGCCCTCCGCGGAGCGTGTGCTCCAGGAGCGACCCGGGATCTCCTGACATGACTGAGAACAGCACCATCACCGCCCCCGAGACCGCCGAGCTCTCCGCGGTCATCGCCCGCCTCGGCGAACTCGTGCAGCACGTGAGCGACGAGGAGCGCGGCGCCGAGGTCTCCGACGAGCAGATCGCCGACGTGCTCTATGCCGCCGCGCGACTCTTCTCCGCGAAGACGGACCGCGTCGGCAAGATCGCGTGGCCGATCCGCGCGGACGCGCTCAACGCGACCGAGACCGTGGTCCTCGTCACGGCGCTCCTGGACGCCGCCGACGTGAACCTCTTCGACATGGCGATCTGGTACCGGAGGGCCGAATGAGCGCGCAGGTCGTCCGCCGGGACGTCGTCGTCGCGAGCCTCGCCGACCTGCAGGAGCGCGAACGGATCGTCGTCGACGTGGACGGCACCGAGCTCGGCCTGTACTTCCACGCCGGCGAGGTGCGCGCATGGCACAACGTGTGCCCGCACCAGGGCGGCCCCGTCTGCCAGGGCAAGATCATGCCGCGCACCGTTCAGCTCGTGCGGGGCGAGGACGGGCTGAAGAGCGGCGGGCCGGGATTCCACCCTATGGACCGGAACATCGTGTGCCCCTGGCACGGCTTCGAGTTCGACGTCCTCACCGGCAAGCACCCCGCGGACCGCCGTGTCGGACTGCGCCCGATCCCGGTGCGCGTGGACGCCGACGACGTCATCGTCACGGTCTGACGCGGCGGACGAGCACCCAGCCCCGTCGTTCTGCGCCTCCCCGCACCCGGCTCGACGCGACCGCGTCGTCCGCGGACGCACAGGACGGCGGTCGTAGGCTGGAGGGATGAGCGACTATCTCGTCCGGCCTGCGCGGGCCGCCGACGTCCAGGGCATCTACGCACTCCTGGAGCCGCTCGTGGAACGACGCATCCTGCTCGGCAAGGACATCGCGGTGCTCTACGGCGCGGTGCAGGAGTTCGCGGTCGCCGAGTCGGACGGGGTCCTGATCGGGTGCGGCGCGCTGCACGTGATGTGGGAGGACCTCGGCGAGGTGCGCACGCTGCTCGTGCAGGACGGATGGAAGCGGCACGGCGTCGGCCGCGCGATCGTGGAACGGCTCGAGCAGAACGCGATCGGACTGGGCCTCAGCCGGCTGTTCTGCCTCACTTTCGAGGTCGACTTCTTCCAGCGGCGCGGCTTCTCGCCGATCGGCGAACAGGTCGTGGATCCCGACGTGTACACCCAGCTGCTGCGCAGCGGCGACGAGGGCGTCGCGGAGTTCCTGGACCTCGCTCACGTGAAGCCGAACACCCTCGGCAACACGCGGATGCTCAAGCAGCTGTAACTACCCTGGAATCATGACGCCCCGCCAGTCCGCCGCCGTGTACCGCCGACGACGGATGGTGGTGCTCGGCGTCGTCATCGTGGTGCTGGCGCTGCTGATCGCCCTGGTGTGGTCGCTGGTCGCCCGCGCAGGAGCCGGCACAGCGCCCAAGCCCGTCCTGACGACGTCCTCGCCGTCGCCCCGGGCGACCACGCCCGCGCCGACGACAGCTGCCCCGCCGAGCAGCACGCCGCCGCAGTCTCCGACACCGACCAGCACCGCGGACGCCGGCCCGGTCCCGTGCACGGCCGCCGACGTGCAGGTCAAAGCCGTCACCGATCACGACACCTACGCGGCGGATCAGAACCCGCAGCTGTCGATCTCGCTGACCAACAGCAGCAGCAAGGACTGCACGATGAACGTCGGCACCTCGAAGCAGGTGTTCACCATCACGAGCGGCAGCGACACCTGGTGGCGCTCCACGGACTGCCAGGAGAACCCGAGCGACGCGGTGCAGACGATCAAGGCCGGCGCCACGGTGAACAGCTCGGCGCCGGTCGTCTGGGACCGCACGCGATCGAGTGTGGACACGTGCAGCGCGACCGACCGACAGCGGGCGCCGGGCGGCGGGGCCGCCTACCAGCTGCGCGTCTCGATCGGCGGTTTCGAGAGTGCGGCGCCCGTGCAGTTCCTGCTCAATTGAGGGGAATCCGTCGCTATCGGGCGTCCTTTGGGATACCATAGAACACGGTCTTCGAGATCTCTGACGGATCGCCATCCCCAGTGGCATCGACACCCAGCGTCCCCAGCGCATCGTCGTCCGTCTCCGGAGACCTGAGGGCCTCCCCGGTCATCTGTCCCCAAGCGATGACCGAGGAGGCCCTCTCCTATGCTGGAACGATGGCCGTGAAGAAGGCGAAGAAGAAGGCGCCCGCGCCCGAGGCGTTCCGCTCTGAGGCGCTCGCCCTGGCACTCGAGAAGCAGGACATGGCCGCCGTCGCGCTGGCCCTGCGCCACGGCAACACGGTCGTCCCGCTGATCCGTCCTGGCGCGCGCGACGATCCGCTCGACGGCGGCGAGGTGTGGACGTACCGCGACCCGGCGACCGGCGAGGTCGCGCTGCTGCTGTTCAGCGACGCGACGCACAAGCCCGCCAACCTGCCGCCCGGTGTGGGCATCTACCCGCCCGCCTGGCTGCGGTCGTTCCTCACCGCCCACCGCGACGTGATCACGACCGTGTTCCTGGACATCGCCGGCCCGAACCCGATGCAGGCACCGCCGGACGAGCTGCTCCGGGCGCTGGAGGCGTGATCGCCTAGAACGCGGGGATCTCCTCCTCCAGACGGCGCGGCGCGCTGTGCGCCTTGACGTCGCCGAGAGCCCCGCGGAGGGTGGCGGAGCGGTCGTCGATCACGTGCGCGTAGCCGAGGCGGTTCGCCTCGGAGCGACGCTGGCCCGCCTGTGTGACCGGGCGGACCTCGCCCGCCAGGCTCAGCTCGCCCACCGCCGCGAGCGTTCGCGGCACGGCCTTGTCCGTGAGGGAGCCGGCGACGGCGATCGCGATCGCGAGGTCGGCCGCCGGTTCGGTGAATCGCACCCCGCCCACCGTGGAGACATACACGTCCTTGTCGCTCGTCTTGATCCCGGCGCGCCGTTCGAGCACCGCCAGCACCATCGCGACCCGGGAGGAGTCCAGCCCGTTCACGACGCGGCGGGGGTTCGGCGCCTGCGTCGGGATGGTCAGCGCCTGCACCTCGACCGGCATCGCCCGGCGGCCCTCGAGCGCGATCGCGACGCACGTGCCCGGCTCCGGCCTGCCGCGGGACAGGAACATGCTCGAGGGATCCGGCACCTCGGCGATCCCGGATCCGGTCATCTCGAAGCAGCCGACCTCGTCGGTCGGGCCGAACCGGTTCTTCAGCGCGCGGATGAACCGCAGCGAGGTCTGCCGGTCGCCTTCGAAGTGGCAGACGACGTCGACGAGATGCTCCAGGATCCGGGGTCCGGCGACCTGGCCGTCCTTCGTGACGTGCCCGACGAGCACGATCGGGAGACCCCGCTCCTTGGCGATGCGGATCAGCGCCGAGGCCACCTCGCGGACCTGCGCCGGCTGGCCGGCGGCGCCGTCGGACAGCGCGGAGGCGACGGTCTGCACGGAGTCGACGATCACGAGCTCGGGGGAGACCTCGTCGATGTGCCCGAGGATCGTGCCGAGGTCCGTCTCGGCGGCCAGGTACAGCTCGTCGTGCAGCGCCCCGGTCCGCTCCGCGCGCAACCGGACCTGCGCCGTGGACTCCTCGCCGCTCGCGTACAGCACGCGCCGGCCCGAGCGGGCGCCCGCGGCGGCCACCTCGAGCAGCAGCGTGGACTTGCCGACGCCCGGCTCTCCGCTGAGCAGGATGGCCGCGCCCGGGACGATCCCGCCGCCGAGCACGCGGTCGAACTCGGCCACGCCGCTCGAGCGCCGCGGCGACTCCTGCGAGGTCAGCGCAGTGATCGGCCGCGCCGACCTGCCAGCGGACGGAGCCACCGCCTCCACCCGGCGCACGATCCCGGTCTGCGCCGCCTGCTCGGCGACCGTGCCCCACTGCTGGCACTCCGCGCACCGTCCCACCCACTTCGCCGTCGTCCACCCGCACTCGGTGCAGACGTATGCGGGGGCCTGGGGTCTGCGGGTAGCCATGGCTTCAGGCTAGCCGCGACCGCCGACGTCGGTCGCCGGGCGCCGTCGTCTCGTGATGCCGTTCCTCGGTCAGGGGCCGCGGAGCGGGACGAAGGGCGCGACGGTACCCTCGGACCTATGCACGAGGAGAGCGCGCGATGAGCTACCGCACCGTCGAGGAGCAGCTGGAGCGGGTGCTCGCCGCCGTGCACCCACGCTCCGCGATGACCCTGCCGCTGGAGCGGGCCGCCGGATCCACCCTGGCCGCCGACGCCGTCGCGGTGAACCCGGTGCCGGCGTTCGACAACTCGGCCATGGACGGCTTCGCCGTGCGCTTCGCCGACGTCTCCGCCGCGCGCGAGGACGCCCCCGTGACGCTGACCGTGACCGCGGACGTCCCGGCGGGAAGCCCCGAGGACCCCCCGCTCGCGCCCGGCGAGGCGGTGCGGATCATGACAGGGGCGCCGCTGCCGTCCCAGGCGGACACCGTCGTGCCGTTCGAGGACACCGCCGGAGGGCTCGCCGACTCGCTGGATCGCGCGATCGTGCGCAGCGCCCCTGCGGCGGCGGGCGCGCACGTGCGGCGGGCGGGCGGTGACGCGGAGGCCGGGGCGATCGTGCTCGCGGCGGGCACTCTGCTCGGCGCCCGTCAGCTGTCTGCGCTGGCGTCGGCGGGCATCTGCGAGGTCGACGTGGTGCCGCGCCCGCGGGTCGCCGTGGTGTCGACCGGATCCGAGCTGGTCCCGCCCGGCGCTCCGCTGTCGCGCGGGCAGATCCCGGAGTCGAACTCGCTGCTGCTGGCGCAGCTCGCCGCCGAGGCCGGCGCGGAGGTCGTGCTGCGCGAGGTCGTCGGGGACGAGGGGAACGGGCCGGCCGAGGCCGCCGCCCGTGCCACCCGGCTCGGCGCCGACGTCGTGATCTTCTCCGGCGGCGTCAGCGCCGGCGCCTACGAGGCGGTGCGGCTCAGCCTGGGCGACGAGATGGAGTTCGTCTCGGTGGCGATGCAGCCGGGCAAACCGCAGGGCTTCGGCGTCACCGCGGAGGGGATGCTGCTGTTCGGCCTGCCCGGCAACCCGGTGAGCGCGGCGGTGTCGTTCGAGACGTTCGTGCGGCCGGCGCTGCTGCGCATGCAGGGGCGTCGTGAGATCCAGCGTCCGCGGCGCCGGCTCGCGGCGGGCGCCGACTGGCGCACATCGGCCGGCCGCCGTCAGTATCTGCCCGCGGTGATCGACGCGCACGGTCGGGTGGTTCCCGCCACCCGCGGCGGATCCGGATCGCACCTCACGGTGGGACTCGCCGCCGCGACGGCCTACGCGATCGTGCCCGCCGAGGTCGCGCAGGTGCGCGAGGGCGACCTCGTCGAGGTGATGGACCTCACGTGACGGTTCCGGGCGCCACGGGCGTCGCCGGCGTGATGCTGGTCGGAGGCCGTGCCCGGCGCATGGACGGCGCCGCCAAGCCGCTGCTGCTCCTCGGCGGGCGCTCGCTGCTGGCGCGCGGACGGACCGCGCTGGCCGATGCCGGGGTCTCGCCGATCGTGGCCGTGGGGCCGCGCGCCGAGGAGCCGGGGCTCGTCTGGGTGCGCGAGGATCCGCCCTTCGGCGGCCCCGTGGCGGCGATCGCGGCGGCACTGGCGCGGGATGAGCTCGCGCAGGCCGGGCGGATCCTGCTGCTCGCCGGCGATCTGATCCATCCGGACGCGGTCGTGCGCCGCCTGCTCGCCGCATCGGCCGAGGGCGCGGACAGCGTGGCCTTCGACGCGGACGGGCGGCCGCAGTGGCTCGCCGGCATCTACCGGACGACGAGGGTGCGCGCGGCGCTCGCCGCCCTCGGATCCCCGGCGGGCGCCTCCTGCCGCGCGCTGCTCGGGGGACTCGCGATCCGGTGGATCCCGGACCAGGATGGGATCACGGCCGACGTCGACAGCCCCGCCGACCTGGACCGAGCCCGCGCCGACCTCGAGGAGCACTCATGACGGACGATCGCACCCTTCCCCCCGAAGCGCTCGATGCGTGGGCGGCCGTGCTGCGCGAGCGATTCGGCCTCGCCGAGGAGGACGTTCCGATCACCCTGATCCTCGACCTCGCCCGCGACGTCGCGCAGGGGGTCGCCCGTCCGGCGGCGCCGTTCAGCGCCTTCGTCGCGGGTCTCGTCGCCGGGCGAGCGGGCGGAGCGCCCGGCGACGTCCGGGCCGCGGTCGCCGCGATCACCGGGCTCGCGCTCGCGTATCGACAGCCCGACGCCGGCTGAATCCGCCTCGCGAATCGTCTCCATCCGCAGGTCCTATCGCGGAGGGCGTTTTTCACGGCCCGCGCGCCGATCCCGGCCCCGCGCCGATGCGACCATGGACACATGGCCAGCGCCGGGCCCGTCTGCGGGCCGATCTCCAGCTGCTCGCGAGCGCGGATCCTGCACCGCGCGACGCGAGGCCGCCCGAGTGTCCGCGGATCTCTGGCCCCGGCCGGATCGGCGCCGGGCACCGCACTCGGATCGCGATCCGCGAACACAGGAGGCTCCGCGCATGGATTGGCTTGACCCGCTCGTCCTGTCCCGCTGGCAGTTCGGTCTCACGACCGTCTACCACTACCTGTTCGTGCCGCTCACGATCGGCATGGCCACCGTCACCGCGATCTTCCAGACCGCGTGGGTGCGCAGCGGGAAGATCGAGTACCTGCACCTGACCCGGTTCTTCTCGAAGATCTTCCTGATCAACTTCGCGATGGGCGTGGTCACCGGCATCGTGCAGGAGTTCCAGTTCGGCATGAACTGGTCGGACTACTCTCGCTTCGTCGGCGACGTGTTCGGCGCCCCACTCGCCTTCGAGGGCCTGCTGGCCTTCTTCCTCGAAGCCACCTTCATCGGGCTGTGGATCTTCGGCTGGGACAAGCTGCCGAAGCGGATCCACCTGCTCACGATCTGGGGCGTCGCGATCGGCACGATCCTGTCCGCCTACTTCATCATCGCGGCCAACGCGTTCATGCAGCACCCGGTCGGCTACACCTACAACGCGGCCACGAACCGCGCCGAGCTCACGGACTTCTGGGCGCTGCTGACGAACAAGGTCGCGCTCGCCGCGTTCCCGCACACGATCTTCGGCGCGTTCATGCTCGCGTCCGGCGTCGTGATCTCGGTCTCCGCTTGGCACGTGTCGCGCGGGCAGCACCTCGAGACCATGTGGAAGTCCCTGAAGTTCGGGCTGTGGGCGATCCTCGTCGCGACCGCCGGCGTCGTGCTCTCCGGCGACCAGCTGGGGCTCGCGATGGTGAGCACGCAGCCCATGAAGATGGCCGCCGCCGAGGCGATGTTCAATTCGAGCTGCGGCGCGGACGCCTCCTTCTCGCTCTTCTCGGTGGGCACGCCCGACGGCACGGGCGAGATCTGGTCGCTGCGGGTGCCGTACCTGCTCGCGTTCCTGTCGACGCACGACCTGAACGGCTGCGTCGAAGGCATCAACGACCTCAACGCCCAGTACGCGCAGCAGTTCGCCTCGACCGGCCTCACCGAGTTCAATCCGGTCCTCTGGGTGACGTACTGGGCGTTCCGGTGGATGATCGGCCTGGGCATGGCGCACGCCCTCGTCGCCCTCGCGGGGCTGTGGTTCACCCGGAAGGGGGCGAAGAAGCCCCCGGCGCGGTGGATGTGGACCGTCGCGATCTACTCGTTCCCGCTGTCGCTGGGCGCGAACATCGTGGGCTGGGTGTTCACCGAGATGGGCCGGCAGCCCTGGATCGTGTTCAGCCTGATGACGACCAAGAACGGCGTCTCGCCGGGGGTGAGCGGCGTGGAGGTGCTCATCTCGCTGATCTCCTTCACCGCCATCTACGCGGCGCTCGCCGTCGTCGAGGTCGGCCTCATCGTGAAGACCGCGAAGAAGGGACCCGACACCACCGAGACGCACGACGAGGACGCGCCGGTCGCGTCGGTCGTCTACTGAGGAAGCACGGACATGGATCTCGCAACACTCTGGTTCTGGATCGTCGCCCTGTTCTTCGTGGGCTACTTCGTGCTCGACGGCTTCGACTTCGGCGTCGGCATGTCGCTGCCGTTCCTGGGACGGGACGACGTCTCGCGGCGCCAGGTGATCAACACGATCGGTCCGATCTGGGACCTCAACGAGACCTGGGTGATCGTCGCCGGCGCCTGTCTGTTCGCCTCCTTCCCGGAGTGGTACGCGTCGCTGTTCAGCGGCTTCTATCTGCCGCTGCTGCTGATCCTGCTCGCGCTCATCCTGCGCGGGGTGTCGTTCGAGTACCGGCACCAGCGCGACGATCCGCGCTGGAAGCGTCGTTTCGACACCATGATCGTGATCGGATCCGCCGTGCCCGCGCTGCTCTGGGGCGTCGCCTTCGGCAACATCGTGCAGGGTGTCGCGCTCGACGCCCACCACGTGCTCCGGGGGAGCGTTTTCGATCTGCTGAACCCGTACGGCCTGCTCGTCGGCGTCACCACGCTGCTGCTGTTCTTCCTGCACGGGCTGTACTTCGTCGCGCTCAAGACGGACGGGCCGGTGCACGAGCGCGCCAGGCGGATGGCCCGGCGGGCGGCGGTGCCCGCCGTCCTCGCCGCGGCGGCCACCGTGGTGTGGACGATCGGGATCGCGGCCGGACGGCCCTCGCTGGCCGGCGCCGTCATCGCGTTCGGAGCCGTGGCGGCCGTGTTCCTCATCCTGTCCGTGGTGTTCTCGCTGCGCGGCCGCGACGGCTGGGCGTTCGCCGCGGGGGTCGTGGTGATCCTCAGCGCCGTGCTCATGCTGTTCTCGGCGCTGTTCCCGAACGTGCTGCCCTCCACGGTGGATCCCGCGAACTCGCTGACGATCCGGAACGCGTCGAGCACGCCGTACACGCTGCAGATCATGAGCTGGACCGCGCTCGTCGCGATGCCGCTCGTGCTGGCCTATCAGGCCTGGACGTACTGGGTGTTCCGCAAGCGGGTGCGCCGAGCGACGATCGAGACGGCGCCGGCGCACGCATGAAGCCGATCGACCCCCGGCTGCTGCGATGGGCCCCCGCCGCGCGGGTGTACCTCGCCGTGTCCGCGGTCGTCGCGCTCGGGCAGACGGTCGTCACGATCGCGTTCGCCGCGCTGCTCGCGGCGGGGATCTCCGACGTCGCCGCCGGACGGTCCCCGCTCGGCGTCGTGCCGTGGCTCACCGGGGCAGTGGTCGTGCGGGCGCTGCTGCTCTGGGTCGCGGAAGCCTGGGGCGCTCGCGCGGCCGCGCAGACCGGACGGCAGCTGCGCACGGCGCTGCTCGACGCGATCGGCCGCCGCGGTCCAGCGTGGCTGGGCACGCGCAACCGGGCGGCGATCGCGGTCACCGCCGGGCACGGGCTGGACGCGCTGGATCCGTACTTCTCCCGTTACATCCCTCAGCTCGTGCTCACCGCGATCGCGACGCCGGTCATCGTCGTCGTGATGTGGGGACAGGACTGGCCGAGCGGTCTCGCCGCCGTGGTGACCCTTCCGCTGATCCCGCTGTTCCTGATCCTCATCGGCATCGCGACCCGGGGCGTGCAGCGGACGCAGCTGCGGGTGCTGCAGACGCTCGCGGCCCGCTTCGCCGACACCGTGCAGGGGCTGGCGACGCTCCGCCTGTTCGGCCGCGAGCGGCGCGCCGCCGCGCGGATGCGGGAGACGGCGGACCGGTACCGCCACGAGACCATGCGGGTGCTGCGGTTCTCGTTCCTGTCCGGCTTCGCGCTCGAACTGCTGTCGTCCCTCGCCGTCGCGATCATCGCCGTCTCCGTCGGGCTGCGCCTGCTCGGCGGCGAGCTGAGCCTCGGCGTCGGCCTGTTCGTGTTGCTGCTCGCGCCGGAGGCGTTCCTGCCGCTGCGCCAGGTCGGCGTTCAGTTCCACGCCGCGGCCGAAGGCGTCGCCGCGACCGAGGACGTCTTCGAGATCCTGGAGTCGGAGTCTCCCTGCGTTCGAGGAGCGGCATTTGCTCCGAAACCGCCGCAGCGGCAGCAAATGTCGCTCCTCGAAACCGGGGGAGGGGTCCGGCTGGAACTGCGGGATGTCGTCGTGCGGCCGGGCGAGCGGGCGCTGCCGGCAGTGTCGTTCACGGCCGAGCCCGGCACGGTCACCCTTCTCGAGGGACGCAGCGGATCCGGCAAGTCGAGCCTGCTCGCGGCGCTCCGCGGTGTAGTGCCGCACGACGGGACGATCGCTGTCGAGGGCGCGGCGGATCCGGATCCGGCGTCCTGGCTCGCCTGGGCGGGCCAGCGCCCCGGGCTGATCCGCGGGACGATCGCCGAGAACGTGTCGCTCGGCGATCCCTCGCCCGATCCGTTCCGGGTGCGCGCGGCCCTCGCCGCCGCGGCTGCAGCTGAGCTGGATCCCGCGCAGGAGCTCGGCGTGCAGGGTGCCGGGATCTCCGGCGGCCAGGCCCAGCGCGTCGCCGTCGCCCGTTCCCTGTACCGGCTCGGGTCCGGCGCCCGCGTGCTCGCCCTCGACGAGCCGTCGAGCGCTCTGGACGCCGAGACCGAGCAGCGGCTGTGGCAGGCCGTCCGCCGCGTCGCGGACGACGGCGCGACGGTGCTGCTCGTCTCGCACCGGGAGTCCGCCCGCGCCATCGCCGATCAGGTCGTGCGCCTTCCGGACGGCGTCCCCGGTATCGGCGAGCGGCCTCCGTCCCGCTCCGCTCGGCCGGCGACCCGCTCCGCTCGGCCGGCGACCGCGCAGCGAGACGAAGCACGTTCGCCCGCGGTGTCTTCGCTCGACGATCCCCAGGGACCGGTCCGAGACGTCCCCGATCTGCCTGACTCCGTCCGCGGGATCCTGCGCCTGGCCATGCCGGGCGCGCGGCGGTTCCTGCCCGGGGTGCTCGCGGGGGTCGTCTCGGCGGCCGCTGCAGTCGGACTGCTCCTGGCGAGCGGCTGGCTCATCGTCACCGCATCGCTCGTCGACGATCTGGTGCCGCTGTCGGTCGCGATCGTGGGCGTGCGCTTCTTCGCCGTCACCCGCGCCGTGACCCGCTACCTCGAGCGCCTCGCCGGCCACGACGCCGCTCTCGCCCGCCTGGCCGACCTGCGCGCCGCCGTCGTCCGCCGGCTCACCCCGCTCGCCCCCGCCGGGCTCGGCTCGACCGATCGCGGATCCGTGCTCTCCGCCCTCGTCGACGACGTGGAGGACCTGCAGAACCTGCCGCTCCGCGTGGTCCAGCCGCTGCTCACCGGCGGGATCGTCGCGGTGCTGTCGGTCGGCGTGCTGACCGTGATCGCGCCCGCCGCGGCCCTTGCTCTGGCCGTCTGCCTCGCGGTCGCGGTGAGCGGAGCCGTCCTGCTCGGCGGCGTCGCCGGCGGCAGGGCCGAACGCGCGCTCAGCCGCGACAGGGCGACGCTCGCGGGTGCGCTCGTCGACGATCTCACCGCGCTCGACGTGCTGCAGGCCTATGGCGCGGAGGGCCTCGCCCGGGATCGGATCCGCGCCGCCGACGACGCGCTGCGCCGCACCGCCACGCGGGCCGCGCTCGCCCAGACGCTGTCCTCCGCCTTCGTCTCGCTGGTCGCGGGAGCGGCGTCGATCTGGGCGCTCGCCGTCGCCGTGCCCTGGCAGGCGGGCGGAGCAGCCGACGCCCCCTGGTCCGCCGTGGCGGTCCTGCTGCCGATGGCCGTGTTCGACGTCTTCGCCGCGGTGCCGCACGCCGCATCGGCCTGGCGCGGGGTGCGCGCGGGTGCGGAGCGGATCCACGCGCTGCTGCCGGGAGAGCCGCCCGTCGAGGTGCGCGGCGACGACGGGGAGGGGCGGATCGAGGGCGGTGCGCTGCACCTGCGCGACGTCACCGCAGCCTGGCCGGGATCCGCGGCACCGGCGCTGCAGGGGATCGATCTCGACGTCGCGCCCGGGGAGCGGATCCTCGTCACCGGATCCAGCGGCGCCGGGAAGTCCACGCTCGCCGCCGTGCTCGTCGGGTTACTGCGCTTCACCGGCGCCTTCCGGATCGGCGACGCCGACGCCGGACGCGTGCCGGGGCCGGAGCTGCGACGCCACGTCGGGCTGTGCGAGCAGGATCCCATGCTGTTCGACGAGGACATCCGGCAGAACCTGCTGTTCGCGCGCGACACCGCCACCGATGCCGAACTGCTCGCCGTGCTCGACCGGGTCGGGCTCGGCGCCTGGGTCGGTGAGCGCGGGGGCCTGGACGCGCGGGTGGGGGAGCGCGGTTCCCTCGTGTCCGGCGGCCAGGCGCAGCGGATCGCTCTCGCGAGGGCGCTGCTGCGCGGTTTCCCCGTGCTGGTGCTCGACGAGCCGACGGCCGGCGTGGATCCGGACGCGTCCGATGCCCTGCTGCGCGATCTGCTGGACGCCGCGGGCGGGCAGACCGTGATCCTCGTCTCGCACGTCGAACCGCCCGCCGGAACCGTCGATCGCACCGTCCGGCTCGACGCCGGGCGCGTGGTCACCACCGCACGTCTCTAGCATCGTCCGGGCGTGCGCGCCAGCCATGGCGGTTCCCAGCGGGCCGGCGTAGCGTGGCGGCATGGGGCGCACGGATGAGGTCGGCATGCACATCGCCGCGCCCGCGGACCGCATCTACGCGGCCTTCATCGACCCGGACGCCGTGATCCGCTGGCTTCCGCCGGACGGCATGGCCGGCCGGATCCTGCTCTTCGACGCCCGCCCGGGCGGCAGATACCGCATCGTGCTGGAGTACCTGGATCCCGCCGAGGCGCACGGCAAGACGTCCCGCACGGAAGACCTGGTCGAAGGCCTTTTCCTCGAGTTCGAGGACGGCGTGCGCGTCGTGCAGGAGGCCGTGTTCGCCTCCGACGACCCGGAGTTCGCCGGGACCATGCGGATGACCTGGGAGGTGCGTCCCGCCGAGGGCGGGTCGTTCGTCACGATCCGCGCCGAGGACGTGCCGCCCGGGATCCCCGCCGCGGACCACCGCACCGGCATCTCATCGTCGTTGCGCAACCTGGCGGCGTTCGTCACGCAGGACGAGTCCGGCCTCTGAGTGCGGCACGTCCGGAGTCCCGGCCGCGCATCACTGCGCCGGCTCGGGCCGTCACCCTGGCCCTCCGCCCGGCCCATTGCCTAGGCTGGGCGCGTGAACGAGGGGGATCGCATGACGGATCAGGCGACGGCCGCGGCGGCGACCGTGAAACGGCGTCGGAGGCTGTCGGTGCCGCGGATCGTGATCGGCGCAGTCACGGTGGCACTGCTCATCGCCGGCGAGCTCCTGCCGTTCGCGGTGGCGCCGTTGGAGCATGGGCGAAGCGAGCCCCTCTCCGCGCTGACCGCGACCACCCTGCTCAGCCATGCGGGGAGCGAACGGATGATCGGGACGGGGTTCGCCGGGCTGCTGATCGTGGTCGTCCTGTTGGTGGCCGTGCTGCTCCTGGTCATGTTCGCGGATCGGGTGCGGGTGCTCCTCCGCGTCCTCGGGATCCTGCTGGGGATCGTGGGGGCGATCGGGTCGTGCGTGGTCCTCGCGCTGACCACGACGGCGATGAGCAATGTGGGAGCCGCCTTCGGTCCGGGCGGGCCCGTCCTGCTGCTCGGCACGGTCACGGCGATCGTGCTCGTCGCCGCGTCCGGACTCGCCAGCCGCGGCCCCGCCCCCGCCGGCCGCTGATCCGACGGCGCCGTCTTCGACCCGGCGCGACCGTTCTCAGGATGGATATCGCCGATCCGCGTCCTGGGCGACGGGATCCGGGCGCCGGCGCGAATCCATCCTGAGAACGGTCAGCTCAGCCGGCGATCCCGGAACCGGAGGCGGCCGGCGCGATCGCACCGCGGAGCGAAACCCGGCGCCGGCGCTGCGCGAACCCGCCTACGCTTTCAGCATGACGAACCCCCGCGGAGCGTTGCTGGTCGGCAGCGTGAACGACGACGACGCCGAGACCACGATGCGCACCGCCGCGGAGATCCTGGGGCGGCGGCTGAAGCGGATCCCGGACGGCGAGGTCGGCAAGAGGTTCCACTGGATCATGTTCCAGCCCGACGTGCTCGGGCAGGCGGAGGGCATCGAGCGGGTGGGACCCGAGCGGATCCCGTTCGGCGCGGGCCTCGACGCGCGGCCGCTGCGGATCGCCGACGGTGTGGACGCCGCGGCCATCGAGCTGCCGCCGCTCGGCTACGCGGATGCGGCGCTGACGTCGTATGAGATCTTCCGGCGGCTGCGCGCCGAGGGAGCGATCGCCGCGGGCGTGCGCTTCCAGGTGTCGCTGCCCACCCCGCTCGCCGTGATCTCGTCGTTCTTCTCCGGCGACGACCGCGCGGCCATCGAACCCGTCTACACGGCCGCCATCGTGCGTGAGCTCGAGCAGATCCTGACCGGGATCCCCCCTGAGGATCTCGCGATCCAGTGGGACGTCGCGAGCGAGATGGGCATCATCGAACGCGCCGCCGGCTACGGGAAGGTCATGGAGGCGTGGTGGCCCGGTGACCCCTTCGACGGCCTCGTGTCGAGACTGGCCTCGCTCATCGACGCCGTGCCTGCGGACGCGGCGGCGGGCGTGCACCTCTGCTACGGAGACGCCGCCGAGAAGCACTTCACGGAACCGGCCGACGCGGGCGCTCTCGTCCGCTACGCGAACGCCGTGATCGCCGCGGCGCACCGGCCGCTCACCTGGTTGCACCTGCCGGTGCCGATCGAGCGCGACGACGACGCCTACTTCGCCCCTCTGGACGGGCTCGCCCTCGATGAGGGCACCGAGCTGTACCTCGGTCTCGTGCACCGTGAGGACGGCGCGGAAGGGGCCCAACGCCGCATCGCCGCAGCGTCACCCCACGCCGCCGCGTTCGGCGTCGCGACCGAGTGCGGCATCGGCCGGGCCCCCGCGGGCTCGACGGTGGGGATCCTGCGCACCCACGCCGAGGTTGCGGAGGTCTGGTGAACCGAGTACAACCACATCCGCAGCGACCCGGGGAACATCATGGGACGGCGCTTCCGCGTGCGGCGGAATGAATTGGACCGGGCCCGCTCGATTCGCGCTCGATCCCGGCGTCGCGTAAGCTTGTCCGCGGTGACGTGTCCGAGCGGCCGAAGGTGCAACTCTCGAAAAGTTGTGTAGGGTAACCCCCTACCGTGGGTTCAAATCCCACCGTCACCGCCACAGCAAAGGCCCCGACTCCCCTAGAAGACACTGGGGAGTCGGGGCCTTCGCTCTGCCTCTCAGTTGCTGCCGAGTCCGGCGGATCTCCGGTGACGCGCCGGAGAAGACGCCTCAGGTCAGGACCGGGCGGGCGCGGCCGCGCAGGACGTCATATCGTCGGCGGCGAGCAGGACGCCACCGGTCGAATTCGCGGAGTTCGCGTACTCCTGGACCAGCTTCGGGTCGATCTCGGGAGGATTCGGCTCGCTGAACTCGAACCGGAGCGGGATGGACGGGTGCAGCCAGATGGTGCTGCGCCCCGCCGGCTGACCGGCCGGATGCCGCCACGTCACGGTGAAGCTCTCGCCTCGGCGCAGCTTCGTCGCGATCACGATCTTCAGGTGGGCGAGCGCGCGATCGTCGATGTGGATCGGCGAGGCGGACCCGCCGTAGTAGATGGTTCCCAACTGCACTCCTATTCCGAGCTGTCCGCCGAAGGTTCCCCCACGGGCGCGAAGTGAGGGATCGGGATCGGCTTCGTGCTGCGGGAGACCACCCGACGGAGGTCGCTGATGACGTTCGAGGGACACACGTATCGCGTCGGCAGGGCGAAGTCGACCAGCCAGGTGACCTCGCATTCGCCGTCGTCGAGCCTCCAGATGGACGCCACCGTGCCGTGCGGGTCAGGTGCCGCGTAGCGGTGGTCGCGGATGATCCACTCCATGCCGTCCACCTGTTGCAGCTCGAACTGCAAGTCCGTCGTCATCGTCATGTCACGCCCCCGCGACATCGGTCTGCTGCTCGGGGTGAGATCCCTCGTGGGCCTCGGCGTCCGTGTTCTGCGCCGGTCCATCGAGCGCGTGGATCTCGTGTTCGCGCACCCGCATCCGGTCAGGACGGAAGCCGTGCTCCACGCCCCACAGGACGGCTTCCGTGCGGGAGGTGACGCCGATGCGCCGGTATGCCGATCGGATATAGGTCTTGACCGAGTTGATCGACAGGTGAGTTCGGTCCGCGATCTGCGTGTTCGACAGTCCTTGCGTGATCAGGGCGAGGACTTCGGACTCCCGGGCGGTGAGCCCCTCCTCGCGTCCGGGCCAGTCACCGGCGAGGATCGCCGTCTTCCCCTGCGCGCCGACCCAGATCTTCGGCCCGCCGGCGCAGATCTGCTGCAGAGCGGTGACCAGCTGGCGAGCGGGGATGCCTTTGGACACGTAGCCGCTGGCGCCGTTCGCGATCGCGGCGCGAATCAGGGCGTCGTCCAGCGCCCACGAGTACACGACGACACGGCTCACGCGCGGATTGCCCGCGAGGTCGTGGACGTCGGCGCGGTCGCCCTGCGTCGACGCGAACGTGTCGTACAGCGCGACGTCGACGACTTCGGCGACGGGTTTGTTCAGATCCAGCTCGACGACCTGGATGACGTCCTGATAGCTGCGCAGCATCGCCGCAAGGCCGCGCACGACGACCTCGTAGTCGTTCACCAGAGCGACCCGCTGCACCTTCCCGCCTCCGTCGGCCGGCGGAGCCTTCACTCCTCCGTGAAGGGCGGGGATCGCGGGCAGGGGTGTCTCCGTCATGCGCCCAGGGTCTCCTTGGTCGGGTCCTCGGACGTGTCCGCGTCCGTTGAGGTTCTGCCGCGGCAGTCGAGCCGAGTGATCATGTCCTGTCCTGTCTCCCTGCTCCGCAAGCAAGACGATCCATGACTCGGTCGCTTCCTCTGCTCTCACGCTAGTCACGCCGGGGCGGGCGGTCTTCACCCCAAAGGGTGAAACGCGCTCTCTCGACGATCCGCGCGACCGAGGTCCGCAGGCGATCCGCCGTGAGCGGTAGGACGATACCGGCGACCCGTGGGAACTTCAAGCCCCTGCGCCGCCATGGTCGCCGTGCGCAGACTGGGCGAGATGTCGACGCTGTTCTCCAGAGTCGCTGTTCTCCAGCGCGGCGTCGACGGCAGAGGAGAAGGCAGAGGAGGAGAGGATGGACATGGATTCTTCGACACCGGACACGCCTGCGGGAGACAGCGCCGACGACAACCGGCCGCTGCGCGATCGCGACGCCACCGCGGAGGCGGACCCGCGCGACGATCCCGCCGAGGCGGAGTGGGAGCGCACGGACGCGCTGGATGCGGGGGCCGGTGCGCAGGACATCGATCCGGCGACGGCGACCGGAGCGGATCCGGACGAGATCCCCGCGCCGGACGACGAGATCCCGGCCGAGGACCAGCCGGGACCTTCGCTCCAGCCGGAGACCCAGGGCGATGATCCGCTGATCGCCGAGCTCGGCGAGGACGGCGACGGGGACCTCGCTCCGGAGGACCTCTGATGGCCGCCGCGAGAGTGGTGACGAGGTCCAAGAACGGGCAGTGGGTGAACGAGGTCGACGGCGCCCGGGAGCTCTCGAGGAGCTACAGCAGCCGCGACGAGGCCGTCGAGGAAGGACAGGCGCTGGCGGCGAGTCGCGGTCTCGAGCATGAGCTCATCGAGAGCGAGCCCACGGGGACGATCGTCGACGGCGGCGCACCCGCCGACGACGTGGCGGTGGTCGGTGAGCAGCCCGCGTCCGAGGAGCCGCCTGGCACGCCCGAGCGGAACGGGCCACCGCGGGAGTAGCGGACGGCGGGGTCGAAAGGCCCTGGATCCTTGGCAGATCAGGATCCAGGGCCTTCGTCGTGGTCGGATCCGACGCGCACGACGTGCGCGGAAGGGCCGCGGATTCGAGAATCGCCTCGGCGTGTTCAGCTGATTCTGTTCCCTTGCATAGGGTTTTCACGGTAAAGGTTGTAGCGGTGCGTCCGACCGGCGCACCGACATCCGCACCGCTGCGGGAACCCCCGCGACGATGCCTGGAGGGAGAAGCAATGTCAGAGAAGAGCGTCCGCGCACGACGACGTGCGGCGGCTGCGACGTCCGCATTCGTACTGGCGACGGCCGGGGTCGCGACCTTCGGGGCCGTCCCCGCGGTCGCCGCGTCGTCGAGCGCCCGGCCTGCGAGCACCGCTGCGAGCACCGCGCCAGCGAGCACCGCTCCAGCGAGCACCGCGCCCGCATCCGGCAGCGGCAGCAGCGACCACTACATCAACTACGTCGCCCCCAACGTCGAGGGCATCAACGACGCCACCGACGACGAGGCCGTCGCGACCACCGGCGGCGCGGTCAAGAGCACCGTCAGCGGAGCCGCGTTCGAACGTGCCAAGGAGAACGACCAGAAGCACGCCCAGGGCAACCCGAAGGCGGCGCACCAGCTCGCGGTCACCGAGGCGAAGGCCGTGAAGACCGGCAAGAGCCCGAAGAACCTGAAGCAGTCCAAGACCACGCAGCAGGCCAAGCTGCTGACCATCCTCGTCGAGTTCGACGGCACCGAGGACTTCTCGAACCTGCAGGTCCCGACCGCTTTCGGCGCGACCGACTGCAAGCCGGGCGACATGCAGGGCCCGACCCTGCACAACAACATCCCGGATCCTGCTACGGCCGCCCACGAGGACAACAACACCATGTGGGTGCGGGACTTCTCGAGCGACTTCTACAACAAGATGCTCTTCTCGAAGGAGGGCGTCACGCAGCGCGTGCGCACCGATCTCACCGGCCTCGACGGCAAGCCCGGCTTCGACATCTCGGGCAACACCATGAAGAACATGTACGAGGAGATGTCGCGCGGCGCGTACACCCTCACGGGTGAGGCGACCGCCTGGGTGCAGGTGCCTCACTCCGAGGCGTACTACGGCGCCACGGTCTGCCACCTGAACCCGGAGACGGGCCAGTACGAGGCCGGGCCGATGCAGGACATGCAGGGCCACCCCGACAACCCGCTCGGCCCCGGCCAGCTGCCCATCGACGCCGTCACGACGCTCGCCGCGTCGGACCCGGGCTTCCCGTGGGCCGACTACGACATCGAGGATCAGGGCGACGTCGACGGCGACGGGAACGTCAACGAGCCCGACGGCGTCATCGACCACGTCGTGCTCGTGCACGCGGGCGCCGACAAGTCCGGCGGCGGCGGCAAGGAGGGCACCTACGCGATCTGGGCCCATTCCTCCGACGTCGCGGGCGGCGCACCGATCCCCGGCACCGACCTGAAGCTGCAGAACTACATCGTGCAGCCGGAGAACTCGGGCGTGGGGGTGTTCGCGCACGAGTACGGGCACGACCTGGGGCTGCCCGACCTCTACGACACCTCGAACGCCGGCAACTCCGACGTCGACTTCTGGGATCTGATGAGCTCCGGCTCGCACTCGGGCCCGATCTTCCAGTCCCAGCCGACCCATATGGGCATCTGGGACAAGTGGGTGCTCGGCTGGGCCGACCCGAAGGTCGTGAGCCCGGGCGACGGCACCCAGACGATCAAGGTCGGCCAGACCTCGCGCCCGGCGAAGGGCACCGAGGACGGCATCAAGGTCGACCTGCCCGACAAGGTGATCACCCTCGCCGAGCCGCACAGCGGATCCGAGATGTGGTACTCCAGCGCCGACCAGAGCTGGGCGGACGCGACGCTGACCCGCTCGATCGACGACGTGCCGGCCGGCGCGACGTTCTCGATGTGGAACGACTACGTCATCGAGGAGGACTGGGACTACGGCTTCGTCGAGGTCTCGAGCGATGGCGGATCCACCTGGGCCGAGCAGAAGGTCTACGACGAGTCGGGCGCGGTGGTCTCGACCGATGACGGCTACGGCGACCCGAACGGCCGCATGGCCGACTACGGCGGCAAGAAGTACGGCCTCACCGGATCCTCGGGCGGCTGGCGCCACGACCACATCGACCTGTCGGCGTACGCGGGGCAGGACATCCAGATCCGCCTGCGTCAGGCGACCGACGCGGCGTTCGAGGAGCGCGGCTGGTTCTCCGACGACTTCGCGCTGAGCGCGGGCGGCGCGGACGTCTGGACCGACGACGTCGAGTCCGGCGACAACGGCTGGACCGCCGCGGACGGCACCTTCACCGACACGACCGGCGCCGGCTGGGTGCGCGACAGCGGCACCCAGGTCAAGGCCCAGTACTACCTGGTCGAGTGGCGCAACTTCGACGGCTTCGACAACGGCCTCAAGTACGGCTACAACAGCGTGTACAGCGACGACGGCTGGAAGGTCGAGAAGCAGGCGTACAACGCGCCGGGCGCGCTGATCTGGTACCGCGACACCACCTACGGCAGCTCGAACCAGGTCACCACGAACCTGACGAGCCTGCCGAGCTACGGCGCGAAGGGCGGGCTGCTCCTGGTGGACAGCCACTTCGACCCGCTGCGTCGCACGGGTGACGCCGCAGCCCACGACGGAACGACGCTGCACAACCTGCCCAGCCGTGCGCAGTCCTCGAACGCCGCGTTCGGCCTGACCCCGACGCACCCGTTCCGGGAGTGCATCGCCGATGCCTCCTTCACGGAGTACTGCACCGACATCGCGGCCCAGGCGCCGGTGAGCACCTTCACCGACGACCAGGGCTGGGTGGCCGGCCTCGAGGTGCGCGACGGGCAGCTGTTCAACCGCATGCGCGACGCCTCGGTGGTCGTGCCTTCGGTGGGCAACGCGCCGTACAGCACGCGCGTGGTCAACCCCGACGGAACCCCGGCGACCGACCTGTACGGTCTGGACCTCGGCTTCACGACCCTCGGCACCGGCAACCCCGCCGACGCCGGGGTGGGCTTCGGCACGGTCATCTCGGTGAAGAAGGCCATGAAGGACAACACCGCGGCACTGATCTCGGTGACCGCGCCCCGCAAGGGCTGAGCCCCGCGCCGGGCTCGACCCGGCACGGAGCAACCGGATCCGCAGCGCCGGTCCTCGCGAGTCGAGGGCCGGCGCTGCGTCGTTCTGCCGCGGGTGTCAGGCCGTGAGGGCGAACCCGGCGTCCAGCGGCTCGAGCAGCAGCGAGGCTGTTGGACTTCTCGTTTCACGGTTCCTATCGTGAGGGGGCAACCGCAACACGACAGAGCGCTTCCGCAGCGGCACACGCTGCGAAGCCCGCCTCACGGCCACGAGGACAAGGAATTCTCCATGAGCGAAGCATCCGGACCGGACCCGTACCGCACCCTCGGCGCCAGCGGCCACGACATCATCGACGCCTGCGTCGCGGCGGGAGGGAACTTCATCGACACGGCGGACGACCACCCGTACGGGGCGCCGGTACGGGCCCAGCGCCACCGGAAGATCGGAGGCGGGCGGTGAGCGGGCTGAGGATCGCCGTCACCGGCGGATCGGGCAAGCTCGGCCGGACCGTGGTGCGGGTGCTCCGCGAGGAGGGGCATGACGTGCTCAACCTGGATCGCGCCGGTGAGCGGGGCCGCGGGTTCGTGCAGGTCGACCTGACCGACTACGGGCAGACGATCGATGCGCTCATGGGCGTCGACGAGCACAGCGCCGGCTTCGACGCCGTCGTGCATCTCGCGGCGATCCCCGCTCCGGGACTCCAGCCCGACGTCGCCACGTTCCACAACAACATGACGGTGACGTACAACGTCGTCCGGGCCGCGGTCAGGGCAGGCGTCAGGACTATCGTCACGGCGTCGAGCGAGACCGTGCTCGGGCTTCCGTTCGACACCCCGCCGCCCTACATCCCGGTCGACGAGGAGTGCACCAGCCCGGAGTCGCACTACTCGCTGTCGAAGCATCTCGAGGAGCAGCTGGCCGTCCAATACGTGCGCTGGCATCCGGATCTGTCGATCCAGGCCCTGCGGTTCTCCAACGTGATGGATCCGGACGACTACGCCCAGTTCCCGTCGTTCGAGTCCGACCCCCGGCTGCGCAAGTGGAATCTCTGGGGCTATGTCGATGCCCGCGACGGCGCCCAGGCCGTGCTCAAGGCGATCCTGCGAGGTCGGCGCGAACCCGGTTTCGAGCGGTACGTGATCGCCGCCGGCGACACCGTCATGTCGCGGCCCAACGCGCAGCTCGTCGCAGAGGTGTTCCCGGGGGTCGAGATCCGCGGCGATCTGGGCGTGAACGACACGCTCCTCTCGATCGAGAAGGCGCGTCGTCTCCTCGGATACGAGCCCGAACACACCTGGCGCGCCTGAGCGGGCCCGCTCGAGTGCGCCGCGGACGCACGACTCGCCCTCGTGAGGATTCCGTGAGGAACCGTGGCCACAGGCGACAGCGCTCTAGGCTTCGTCTGTGAACAGCCACGCCGCGACCGTCGGCAGAACCCCCGCCCTCAGGGAACCCCTCCGGCTCGCGCTCGTGATCGGCGCGCTAGGCGTCGTCTTCGGCGACATCGGGACGAGCCCGATCTACACGCTGCAGACCGTGTTCGATCCGCACGATCCGCACCCGATCCCGCTGACGACGGAGAACCTGTACGGCGTCGTCTCGCTCATCGTGTGGTCGGTGATCCTGATCGTCACCGTCACGTACGTCCTGCTCGCGATGCGGATGGACAACGACGGCGAGGGCGGGATCATGGCGCTGCTGACCCTGCTGCGCCGCTGGGCTCCCAAGGGGCGGGCCCGCACGGTCGCGGTCCTGGCCGCCCTCGCGGTGCTCGGCGCGGCGCTGTTCCTGGGCGACAGCATCATCACGCCCGCCATCTCGGTGCTGTCCGCGGTCGAGGGGCTCAAGACGATCAACCCGGACTTCGGCGAGTGGGTGGTCCCCGTGACCGCCGTGATCCTGCTGATCCTCTTCCTCGTGCAGAAGCTCGGCAGTGCGGCGGTCGGTCGGCTGTTCGGACCGATCACGGCGATCTGGTTCGTCGTCATCGCCGTGCTCGGCATCGGCGGGATCCTGCGCGATCCGCAGATCCTGCTGGCGCTGCTGCCCACGTACGCGATCGGCTTCATGGTGGGGCATTTCAACGTCGCGTTCTTCGCCCTCGCCGCCGTGGTGCTGTCCTTCACCGGGGCCGAGGCGCTGTACGCCGACATGGGTCATTTCGGCCGCCGGCCGATCTCGATCGGCTGGCTGTTCCTGGTCTTCCCCGCGCTCGCGCTCACCTACCTGGGCCAGGGCGCGCTGCTGCTGCAGGACAGGGCGAACCTGTCGGCCCCGTTCTTCCTCCTCGCGCCGGGATGGGCCAGGATCCCGCTCGTGATCCTGGCGACGATCGCGACCGTGATCGCATCCCAGGCGGTGATCTCCGGAGCGTTCTCGGTGGCCGCGCAGGCCGCGGGTCTGGGCTATCTGCCCCGGCTCCGGGTCACTCACACCTCGTCCGAGACCCACGGACAGATCTACGTCCCGTGGATCAACTGGCTGCTGATGGTGTCGGTGATCACCCTCGTGTTCGCGTTCCGCAGCTCGGCATCGCTCGCGTTCGCGTACGGGATGGCCGTCACCGGGACGATCACGATCACCACGATCCTGTTCTTCTACCTCGCCCGCCGGCGCTGGAAGATCCCCGCCTGGATCCTCTGGATCGGCGCCGCCGTCCTGCTCACGGTGGATCTGCTCTTCCTCGCCGTCAACCTGACGAAGTTCGTGCACGGCGCCTGGCTGCCGCTCGCCATCGGCCTCGTGGCGTTCATCGTGATGACCACCTGGCAGCGCGGGCGTGAGCTCATCACGGCGCGCCGCAGCGAGGCGGAAGGGTCGCTGAGCGAGTTCGTGCAGTACCTGCGCACCCACGCGAACGTTGTCGAACGGGTGCCCGGCACCGCGATCTTCCTCAACCCGGGCAGCGCCACGACACCGCTCGCGCTGCGGGCCAACGTCGAGCACAACCACGTCCGCCACGCGCGCGTGATCATCCTGTCCGTGGACATCCAGAACGTCCCTCGCTTCCCTCCCTCGAGGCGCTGCACGGTGGACGACCTGGGCGATCCCACCGACGGGATCCTGTACGTCTCCACACGCTTCGGCTACGCGGAGAAGCCGGATCTTCCGCGCGCTCTGCGCACGATCCCGCCGGAGAAGACGCAGGGATGGATCGACCTCGACAAGGCCACATACTTCCTGTCCAAGATCGAACTGCGCGAGGGACCGATCGGAGGCATGGCGCGGTGGCGCAAGCGGCTGTTCCTCGCCTCCTCGCACATCACCACGGACGCCAGCGACCATTTCGGCCTGCCGCGCGATCGCGTGATCGTGATGGGGTCCCAGGTCGAGCTCTGAGCCGCGGGCGCGGCCGGTCGCGGCCGGTCGCGGCTCGCACCGGCCGACCGGTGGGCGCACCGGAGCGGGGGCGAACCTGCCGTTCGACCGAGGCCGCCGTGGCGCCGGCCCTCGGCGCGCTCGCGCATAATGAGCTTGTCGGCATGGAGTGGAGGTGCGCGTGGCTGTGGACGGCGATCTGCCGCGCGCCCTGAATATCCGGGATGTCGCCCGTGAAGCCGGCGTCTCGTATCAGACCGTATCGCGGGTGCTGAACGGCAGCGAGCGGATCCGGGACTCGACGCGCCAGCATGTGCAGAGCGTGATCGACCGGCTCGGCTACCGGCCCAACCCGGTCGCACGGGCGCTGTCGACCAACCGGTCCCGCACGATCGGCGTGCTCACCGCGCAGAGCGCGCTGTACGGTCCTGCCACCGCGATCGCCGCGATCGAGTTCGCCGCGCGCGACGCCGGATACCGGTTGTCGATCGCGAACCTGCGTTCCACCGATCCCGGCGCCGTGCGCGCGAGCATCGACGACCTGCTCAGTCACGCGGTCGAGGCGATCATCGTGATCGCGCCGCAGCAGCAGGTGCTGTCCGAGGTGTCCGAGATGAGCGTGGACGTGCCGATCGCGGCGCTCGGCCCGAGCGGGGAGCGGCACTCCATGGCGATGGACCAGATCGCCGGCGCGCGGGCCGCGGTGGGCCATCTGGCCGATCTCGGGCACGAGTACATCGTGCACCTCGCGGGCCCGCAGGACTGGACCGAGGCCGAGGCCCGCATGGCCGGCTATCTGCGCGAGCTGGACGCCCGCGACCTCCGGGTGCGGGCGCCGCTGCTGGGGGACTGGACCTCGCAGTTCGGCTACGACGCCGGGCTCAGCCTGCTGCGCATGCCCGACTTCACCGCAGTCTTCGCCGGCAACGACTCGATGGCGCTCGGGTTCCTGCACGCCTGCCGCGATCGCGGCGTGCGGGTGCCGGAGGACATCAGCGTGGTGGGCTTCGACGACATCCCGGACTCGGCGCACTTCTTCCCGCCGCTGACCACCGTGCGGCAGGACTTCGTCGAACTCGGCCGACGCACGATCGGCATGCTCCTGGCGCAGCTCAGGGGCGAGGAGAATGCGCAGGAAACCCTGGTCCCGCGGCTGATCGTGCGGGAGTCGACCGCGGCTCCGCGCGGCCTCTGAGACACCGCGGACACGGCGCGGATCCGCCGATCCGGAAGAACGGCTTGACAAATGTGACCGGTTCGCCGGAGGATCTCTCCAGCGGGTGTGATCGGTCACAGCCGCCGCGACGAGGGAGTCCGGAAACCCAGGCCCCCTTGCCGACCGAAGCTCGACACCGGCGGCCACCGGCGCCGAGCCGAAGAGATCCCTGCACCGACAGCCGCTGCGATGCGGCCGTCACCTCCATGCCCCGTCCCGCGGGCGCATGTCACGAACGGGCCGCCCGACTGTGCCACGGGCGGGCCGGTGCTGTCCCGAGTGCGCCATGGCGGCGTGCTCGACGAAAGGAATCACATGAAGTTCAAGAGACTGGCCGTCGGCGTCACCGCCCTCGCCCTCGCCCTGACCATGACCGCCTGCGCGGGGACGCGCGGCGGCGGCGGATCCTCCACCGCCGAGCCGGGAGCCAACAAGGGCGCCACGGTCGGCGTCGCGATGCCGACCAAGACCTCGACCCGCTGGATCCACGACGGCGACGCCGTGAAGGCGGGCCTGGAGAAGCTCGGCTACAAGGTCGACCTCGAGTACGCGGACGACGACATCCCCACCCAGGTGCAGCAGATCTCGAACATGCTCACCAAGGGCGCGAAGATCCTGATCATCGCCTCGGTCGACGGCACGGCGCTGTCCAGCCAGCTCGACCAGGCGGCGTCCAAGGGCGTGAAGGTGATCGCCTACGACCGCCTCATCAACGGCAACAAGAACGTCGACTACTACACGACCTTCGACAACTACAAGGTCGGCGTGCAGCAGGCCACCAGCCTCCTCGAGGGCCTCGGCGTGCTGGACAAGAGCGGCAAGGACACCGGCAAGACCGGGCCGTTCAACATCGAGCTGTTCGCAGGCAGCCCGGACGACAACAACGCCACGTTCTTCTTCAACGGCGCGATGGACACCCTCAAGCCCTACCTCGACAAGGGCGTCGTGAAGGTCGGCAGCGGCCAGACCGGCTTCACCCAGGTCGCCACGCAGGGCTGGCAGGCGGATGTCGCGAAGAAGCGCATGCAGGACCTCATCGCCTCGACGTACTCGGGCGGCCAGAAGGTCGACGGCGTGCTCTCGCCGTACGACGGCCTCTCCATCGGCATCATCTCGGCCCTGACCGGCGCCGGCTACGCGACCGACAAGCTTCCGATCATCACCGGCCAGGACGCCGAGATCCCCAGCGTGAAGTCGATCATCGCGGGCCAGCAGTACTCGACCATCTACAAGGACACCCGCAAGCTCGCGAGCGAGGCCGTGAAGATGGCCGACGACCTGCTGAACGGCAAGAAGCCCGAGGTCAACGACACCAAGTCGTACGACAACAAGACCAAGATCGTTCCCACGTTCCTGTTCGAGCCCGTCGTGGTCACGAAGGACAACTACAAGGAGGCCCTGATCGACACGGGCTACTACAAGGAGTCCGACCTCAAGTAGGCCCCTCGTCCACCGGGGTGGCTGCTGACGCTCCCGCAGCCACCCCTTCCGCTCCGGAAGGAGAACCATGAGCGACAACATCCTGGAGATGCGCGGGATCACGAAGACGTTCCCCGGCGTCAAGGCTCTGCAGGACGTCGCGATCACCGTGCAGCGCGGCCACGTGCACGCGATCTGCGGCGAGAACGGCGCCGGCAAGTCCACCCTGATGAAGGTGCTCAGCGGCGTCTACCCGCACGGCTCCTACGAGGGGGAGATCCTGCTGGACGGCGAGCCGGTCGCGTTCAAGAGCATCAACGAGTCCGAGCACGCCGGCGTCGTGATCATCCATCAGGAACTGGCGCTGAGCCCGTACCTGTCGATCGCGGAGAACATCTTCCTCGGCAACGAGCGTCAGTCCGCCGGCTGGATCGACTGGAACACCACGAACCAGGAGGCCGCGGCGCTGCTGGAGAAGGTCGGGCTGCGCGAGAACCCGGCCACCAAGATCGCCGACATCGGCGTGGGCAAGCAGCAGCTCGTCGAGATCGCGAAGGCGCTCTCGAAGAGCGTTCGGCTGCTGATCCTGGACGAGCCGACGGCCGCCCTCAACGACGACGACTCCGAGCACATGCTCGAGCTGATCAAAAGCCTGCGCGATCAGGGGATCACCTCGATCATCATCAGCCACAAGCTCAACGAGATCCGCGCGATCGCCGACGAGGTCACCGTCATCCGCGATGGCCGCAACATCGAGACGCTCGAGATGCGCACCGACGACGTCAGCGAGGACCGGATCATCCGCGGCATGGTCGGCCGCGACCTCGCGAGCCGGTTCCCCGACCGCACGCCCAAGATCGGCGAGGAGCTGCTGCGGATCGAGGACTGGACCGTGCATCACCCGCTGGATCACGAGCGCAAGGTCGTCGACGGGGCGAACCTGTTCGTCCGCGAGGGCGAGATCGTCGGGATCGCCGGGATCATGGGCGCCGGGCGCACCGAGCTCGCGATGAGCGTGTTCGGGCGCAGCTACGGCGTGAACATCTCCGGCACCGTGTACAAGCGCGGCGTGGAGATCTCCACGAAGACGGTCTCCGAGGCGATCGGCCACGGCCTCGCCTACGCGACCGAGGACCGCAAGCGCTTCGGGCTGAACCTGATCGACGACGTCGAGCGGAACATCACGATCGCCGCGCTCGACCGGATCGCCAAGATCGGCTGGGTGAACGAGAGCCGCGAGCGCATCGTGGCCGAGTCGTACCGCAAGAACATGAACATCAAGACCAGCTCGGTCGAGGCGATCGTTGGCAAGCTCTCCGGCGGCAACCAGCAGAAGGTCGTGCTCTCCAAGTGGATGAACACGCAGCCGGACGTGCTGATCCTGGACGAGCCCACCCGCGGCATCGACGTCGGTGCCAAGTACGAGATCTACGGAATCATCAACAAGCTCGCGGCCGACGGCAAGGGCGTGATCGTCATCTCCTCGGAGCTGCCGGAGCTGATCGGTCTGTGCGACCGGATCTACACCCTCGCCGAGGGGCGCATCACCGCGGACGTCCCGCGGGCCGAGGCCACGGCCGAGAACCTCATGCGATTCATGACCCAGGAGAAGGAGGTGGGCGCCGCATGAGCGGAACATCCATCGCCCCGAAGACCAGTACGTTCCGCAGTGCGCTCGACTTCCTGACCGGCCAGCTCCGGCAGATCGGCCTGTTCATCGCGTTGATCGTGATCGTGATCTTCTTCCAGATCACGACCGGCGGCATCACGCTCGCCCCGATCAACGTGTCGAACCTGATCATCCAGAACAGCTACATCCTGATCCTCGCGATCGGCATGGTCATGGTGATCATCGCCGGCCACATCGACCTGTCGGTGGGATCCGTCGTCGCCTTCATCGGCGCCGCCGCCGGCGTGCTGATCACCAAGATGGGTGTGCCCTGGCCGGTCGCCGTCGTGCTGTGCCTCGTGCTCGGCGCGCTGATCGGCGCCTGGCAGGGCTTCTGGATCGCGTACTTCAAGATCCCGGCGTTCATCGTCACCCTGGCCGGCATGCTCACGTTCCGCGGCCTCACCGAGATCACGCTGCAGAACACCGCGATCTCGCCGTTCCCGGACGGCTTCCGGGCGATCGGCGCCGGGTTCCTGCCCGATCTCGGCGGCGGTCAGACGGTCGTCGAGCCGCTCACGATCATCCTCGCGGTGCTCGTCGTGCTCGGCATGATCGGTTTCGGGATCCGCGGGCGCATGACCCGGCGCAAGTTCGCGGTCGAGGACGAGCCGCTGTGGTGGTTCGTCGCCAAGCTCGCCTTCACGAGCCTGCTGATCGCGCTCGTCGCCTACCTGCTCGCGAGCTACAACGGCACGCCGATCGCCCTGGTGATCCTCGGCGTGCTGACCGTGGTCTACTCCGCGATCATGGCGCGCAGCGTCTGGGGCCGGCACATCTACGCGATCGGCGGCAACCCGCTCGCGGCCAGCCTGTCGGGCGTGAAGACGCCGCGCGTCACGTTCACGCTGTTCATCAACATGGGCGTGCTCTCCGCGCTCGCCGGACTCGTGTTCACCTCGCAGCTGAACCTGGCCAGCCCCCGCAACGGCGACGGGTTCGAGCTCGACGCCATCGCGGCCGTCTTCATCGGCGGCGCGGCGGTCACCGGCGGCATCGGCAAGATCACCGGTGCGATCATCGGCGGTCTGATCATCGGCATCCTGAACAACGGCATGTCGATCCTCGGTGTCGGCACCGAGTACCAGGCGCTCATCAAGGGCCTCGTGCTCCTCGCCGCCGTCGCGTTCGACGTGTTCAACAAGCGCCGTTCGGGGCGCTGAGCCGATCCGAATCGGGCTCCCGCAGCCTCGCGCGGCCGGAGCCCGATTCGTCCGCCGGGGCGGTCGCCGACCGGCCGGGGGCTGCGCTCTGTCGTGGGTCGGGGCTTCTCAGCGCGGAGGTGCGGTCGTCGTGTCCGTCTGATGATGTATGATGATTACATCATGACCCTCACGCGCACGCAGATCTCGCTCAGCGACGACGATCGCCGGGTGCTGGATGCTGCCGCGCGGCGCACGGGGCGGTCGATGAGTGCTCTCATCCGTGACGCGATCCACACGACCTACGGTCAGCTCGAGGGGCCGGAGCGGATCCGGACGCTGATCGACATGAGCTTCGGCGTCGTCGGGATCGAGTTCCCCGGCGAGGAGCTCGTCGACGCGCTCCGGTCCGGGCGGCGGCTCTCCGAGTCGGCATGATCGGCTTCGTCGACACGTCGGTGCTGATCGATCACAGTCGCGGCCTGCCCGGAGCTCGCGCCGCGCTGCTCGACGCGGCGGCACAGGGACCGGTGCACTCCAGCGAGATCGTGCGCGCGGAGCTGCTGATCCTCATCCGGGAACGGGAACTGCGCCTCGTCGAGCCGCTCCTGGAGGCGATCGTCTGGCACCCCGTCGATCGGCCGGTCGCCGAACTCGCCGGAACGCTCGGGCGCCGTTGGCTGCCGGCCTTCACGGGGATCGACGCCGCCGACTTCCTCATCGCGGCGACCGCGACCCTGCTCGACGCGCGTCTGCTGACCCGCAACGTCAAGCACTTCCCGATGTTCGAGGGGCTTGCGGCGCCCTACTGACGCCTCGGCGCCCCAGAGGCGCGATTCCGGAAGCCGCGGCCTCAGCCCGCCGGGTCCGGCCGGGCCCCGTTCTCAGTCCCGCCGCCAGAGGTCGCCGAGCGTCGAGCGGCGCGGGATCAGCCGCGGCGGCAGCACGACCGTCCGCGGCGGCGTGGACGGATCGGCGATCTGCTCGAGCAGGAGGTCTGCCGCGACCCGCCCCATCTCCTCACCCGGCTGGCTCACGGTCGTGATCGGCAGCGAGCTCTCCGACGCGAAGTGGTTGTTGTCGTAGCCGGTCACGGCGATGTCGTCCGGCACGCGGAACCCGGCCGTCTCGGTGAGCGCCTGCGTGAGCCCGATCGCGAGCAGATCGGAGGCGCAGACGATCCCGTCGTAGGCGCCGGGGCCGCGGCGCAGCACCTCGCGCGAGGCGTCGCGGCCGTGCCGGATGTTCACACCCTGCGTCTCGAGCACCTCGAACGTCGCGTCGGCGCATCCGGCGACCTCGGCCTCGGCGCCCTCGCGCCGGCCGCGCACGGCGGACAGGAGCATCGGGCCTCCGACGAACAGGATCCGCCGGCGTCCGAGCTGCAGCAGGTGCCCCGCGGCGAGGGCGCCGCCGTGGCGTTCGTCCACCGCGACCGCCGACAGCTTGTGCACGTCGGATTCGAAGTTCACGAACACGGTGGGCGTCGCGCGGATCGGCAGCACCTGTGAGCGTGCGAGCGGGGTGTCCAGCGGCGCCATGATGATCCCGGCGACACGGGCCTGCTCGAACAGCTCCAGGTTGCGCCGTTCGCGATCCATGTCGACGTCGGAGTTCGCGATCAGCACGTTCATGCGCCGTCGGCGCACCGCATCGTCGGCGCCGCGGGCGATGTCGACGAAGTAGGAGTTGCCGAGGTCGGCGATCACCAGTCCGATCGTGGAACTGCTGCCCGCCGCGAGCGACCGGGCGGCGTCGTTGCGCACGAAGCCGAGCTCGGCGATGGAGGCGAGCACGCGCCGCCGGGTGGCGTCGGCGACCTTCTCCGGGTTGTTCAGGGTGTTCGACACCGTGCCGACCGCGACGCCCGCGTGTCGTGCGACGTCGGTCATGCTCGGCTGACTGCTGCGGCCCTGCCGTGATCCGCTTGCGATGAGAGACCTCCCCGGGCGCCCTGCGCCCTGGGACGAGCGTAGCGATTCCCCTCGAGACCCCAGCGTAACCGAATCGAGATTGAAGCGCTTCATTCTCTTGCATCGATCTGTTGACAGGATCCTGGCGTCGTGGCAACCTTGCTGCTTGAAACGCTTCAATCACGAAGTGAGAGGTTCAAGGAGGAATCGTGACCACAGCAACACGGCGTGCCCGGCGCCTGATCCCCGTGCTCGCCCTCGTCGGTGCCGGCGTGCTCGCCTTGAGTGCATGCAGCGGTTCCGGGGGAGGAACGTCGGCCGGCGGAGCGGGCAGTGCCAAGTTCAGCTACCTCGGCCAGACCGAGAACACCACGATCGTGGGCACGCTGAAATCGCTCGCGAAGAACGAGTGCGCGGCGGCCGACAAGGCCGCGCCGCTCACCACCGACAGCTCGGCAGGTGCCCAGTTCGACCAGAAGCTGCAGCTGCTGAGCGGTCAGAACGCGCTCTCCAACATGCAGATGGCGGCAGGCACTCCCAGCCTGATGAAGCAGTTCATCAAGTCCGGTCAGCTGCTGGATCTGTCCAAACAGCTCGACAAGCTCGGCGTGAGCGATCGGATCCTGCCCGCGGCGGCCTCCACGATCAAGTCCCTGTACGGCCAGGACGACCTGTACGCACTGCCCACGGAGTTCAACATCGAGGGCCTCTGGTACAACAAGAAGCTGCTCGCCGACGCCGGCGTCACCGAGGCTCCGAAGACCTGGGACGAGCTCGTGGCGGATGCGGCGAAGCTGAAGTCCGGAGGAGTGCAGCCCTTCGCGGCCGACGGCAAGGACGGTTGGCCGATCACCCGGCTCGTCGGTGACTACATCTTCCGCGACCTCGGCCAGGACGCGCTCAAGGACGTCGCCGACGGCAAGGCCAAGCTCACGGACGCGAAGTACGTCAAGGCGGCCGACGCGGTCGCCGACCTCGGCAAGAAGGGGTATTTCGGCGACGCCGTCGGATCCGTCGACTACAACGCCGCGATGAACGAGTTCCTCACGGGCAAGGCCGGCTTCTTCTACATGGGCAGCTGGGCGCTGGCGAACTTCAACGACAAGACCCAGAACAAGATCGGCGTGGACGACATCGGGTTCGCACCGTTCCCCGCGGTCGCCGGCGGCAAGGGATCCATCGACCAGATCCCCGCCAACGTCGGTGTTCCGGTGATGTTCGGCAGCAAGGACTGGGGCGCCAACCAGGACGCCTGGCTCAAATGCATCGCGACGAACTACGGTCCGACCGTGCTGAAGGACAGCGGTGTCGTGTCCGGATTCACGGTCGCCGACTCCTCCGCCTCCTCCTCGCCGGTCACGAAGATCGTGCAGGACACCGTGAAGAACGCCCCGTCCACCGTGCTGTGGTTCGAGGCCTCCTTCACTCCCAAGGGCACCACCGTCAGCCAGACCAACGGCAGCGGACTCGGCAGCGGTTCGCTGAGCGGCGAGCAGTTCATGCAGCTGGTCCAGGCCGCGAACGACGCCGGCTGATCGATTCTCGCGGGCGGAGGAGCGATCCTCCGCCCGCCGGATCTCTGGACAGGAGACAACATGCACAAGGTCCTCGGCGACAGGCGCGCCACGTTCATCCTGCTCGGTCCCGCACTGCTGATCTACACGCTGATCATGGTCGTGCCGATCGTGTGGTCGCTGTTCTACACCGTGCAGGACGGCAACCCGATCACCGGCTTCACGTTCAACGGGGTCGCCAACTTCGCGAAGTTCTTCAAGGATCCCGCCGCCTGGAAGGCGATCGGATTCACCCTCACGTACGCGGTCGTCCTGACGGTGCTGCAGGTCGGCATCGGGTATCTGCTGTCGCTGATGTATGTGTTCTGGATCCGCAGGGGATCCGGGATCATCCGCACCGTCATCTTCTTCCCGGTCGTGCTGCCGACCGTCGCGATCGCCCTGCTGTTCCAGAAGCTGTTCGAAGCGGCGCCCACGACCGGTCCCGTGAACACGCTCGTCGAGATGTTCGGCGGGCACTCCGTGGACTGGTTCGGGCAGCCCGTCGCGGCGTTCTGGGTGATCATCCTGATGGATCTGTGGCGGTCGATGGGGTTCTACGCGGTGCTGCTGTATGCGGGTCTCGTCGACATCCCGGACGATCTGCTGGAGTCCGCCCGCCTGGACGGCGCGAGCGGGTGGAAGCTCATCCGCACGATCGTGCTGCCGCTCTCCCTGCCGGTGCTGCTGTCGTCGCTGATCTTCAGCATCAACGGCACCCTCAAGGTGTTCGACACGGTCGTCGCGCTCACCAACGGCGGGCCGGGCAACGCCACGACACCGCTCACGGTCTACATGTTCCAGACCTCGTTCACGTACGGCCAGTACGGCTACGGCTCCACGATCGCGCTCATGCTCACGATCCTGTGCCTGCTGTTCACCGTGTTCATCTTCCGCTCCACGCGGCGCGATCTCACCCAGGAGAGCTGAGCCATGACCGCCACCGCCACCCTCGTCCCTCCGCGGTCACGGGAGAGGAACCGCGCCCCGCGTCGCCGGCGCGGTGCCCGCGACTTCTTCGTCCGGCTGCCGATCCGTGCCGTCATCGCCGTGCTCCTCGTCGTCGAGGTGTACCCGATGGTGTGGATGCTGCTCGGCTCGTTCAAGACCCAGGACGAGTTCCTGAACGCGCCGTTCTGGGCATTGCCGCGCTCGTTCTCGCTGGACAACTACGTCTCCGTGTTCACCACGGGCGGGTTCGGCCAGTACGTGCTGAACAGCGTCCTCGCGGTGTTCCCGTCGCTTGCGCTGATCCTCCTGCTCGGCGTCGCCGCGGGCTTCGCGCTCGAGGTCATGGTGTGGAAGGGTCGCGGCACCGTGCTGCTGCTCTTCCTCGCCGGGATCATGGTGCCGACGCAGATGATCCTGCTGCCGCTGTTCACGATCTACTTCCGCCTCGGGCTCACCGGCACGCTGTGGCCGCTGATCCTCACGTATGTCGCCACGGGCATGCCGCTCACGGTGTTCATGATGGCGACGTTCTTCCGCGCCGTGCCCCGGGAGATCTTCGAGGCATCGACGCTGGACGGCGCGAGCATCCTGCGCTCGTTCTGGTCGATCGGCCTGCCGCTGGTGCGCAACGCGCTGTTCACGGTCGGGCTCGTGCAGTTCTTCTTCCTCTGGAACGACCTCCTCATCGCGCTGACGTTCACGAACAGCAGCAGCCTGCGCACGATCCAGGTCGGGCTGCTGAACTTCACCGGTCAGTACGGCGCCGTCCAGTACGGGCCCACGTTCGCCGCCATCGCGGTGAACGTGATCGGCACCCTGCTCATCTACCTGTTCCTGAACCAGCAGGTCATGAAGGGCCTCACGGCCGGATCGGTGAAGGGCTGATGGCGATCACGGAGCTGTGGCTGGAGAACCGGCGCGGGGTCGACGCCCTGGGCATCGATGAAGCCGAGCCGCGGATCTCGTTCACGGGGAAGACGGGGACGTCGTACGAACTCGAGTTCGCGCAAGGAGACGTCGTGCAGTCCGCGACGACCGGATCCTCCCGGCTCGTCGCCTGGCCGTTCCGCCCGCTCCGGGCGCGCGAGGGCGGATCGCTCCGGGTGCGCGTCGTCGCGGGCGTGGAACCGGGCGTGGAACCGGCCGAGGCGCCTGCGGACCAGGGTGCTGCGGACCGGAACCGCCACGAGTGGTCCGCACCGCTCAGGGTGGAGCGCGGGATCGCGGGCGACTGGGCAGTGGATTTCGTCTCCCCGTCCGTCTCCGCGGAACCGGGTCGGCTGCGGGGTGCGCACCTGCTGCGGGCGGCCTTCGACCTCGCATCCGCGGGCATCCGGCTCGCCGACGTCTCCGCGGCGCGGCTGTACGCGACATCGCACGGCGTGCACGAGCTCGAGCTCAATGGCGGCCGCGTCTCGGACGAGCGCCTGGCCCCGGGGTGGACGAGCTACCGGCACCGGCTGCGGTATCGCACGCACGATGTGACCGCGGCCCTCGTCGACGGGGAGAACGTGCTGGGGGCATGGCTCGCCGACGGCTGGTACCGCGGGCACCTCGGCTTCGACGGCGGGCTGTGGGACGTCTACGGCACCGACGTCGCCTTGCTCGCACAGCTCGAGATCACGACGCGGGACCGGAGCCGGACGCTCGTCCCGCTGTCGTGGACCACGGTCGCCGCACCGATCACCGCGGCGGGCCTCTACGAGGGCGAGACGTACGACGCCCGGGCGCTGCCCGCCGGCTGGTCGTGTCCCGGCTACGACGCGTCCGCGTGGACCACGGCCGTGGTCCTGCCCCGTGCCGGCTTCCCCGCGCACACCGAGGCGCCGACGGCCGCTCCCGTGCGCGTGACCGACACGATGCGTCCGGCGCGGGTCGATCGGCTCGCCACCGGCCGGATCCGGCTCGACTTCGGGCAGAACATCTCCGGCGTCCTGCGGATCCGGCCTCGTGCCGGACGCGGCCACGTGATCCGGCTGCACCACGCAGAGGTGCTGGAGAACGGCGAGCTCGGCACCCGGCCGTTGCGCGCCGCGGTCTCGGTCGACACCTACACGTGCAGCGGGGAGCCGGGCGAGGAGTACACGCCGCGGTTCACGATCCACGGGTTCCAGTACGCGGAACTGGAGGGGTGGCCGGGCGCACTCGGGGACGGCGACGTCGAGGCCCTCGTGATCCACACCGACATGCCGCGCACGGGCTGGTTCGCGTGCTCGGACGCGCGCCTGGACCGGCTGCACGAGAACGTGGTGTGGAGCATGCGGGACAACTTCGTCGATCTGCCCACGGACTGCCCGCAGCGCGACGAGCGTCTGGGCTGGACCGGCGACATCCAGGTGTTCGCCCCGACCGCCCTGCGTCTGTTCGCCGCGCACGGCACGCTCATCGGCTGGCTGCGGGACCTCGCCGCCGAGCAGCGCCCGGACGGCCACGTGCATCAGTTCATCCCATGGCTCGAATGCGGGTTCCCGGACTTCCCCACCGCCGCCTGGGGGGACGCGGCCGTCATCGTGCCGTGGGAGCTGTACCGCAATGACGGAGACCTCGCCGTCCTCGAGGCGCAGTACCCGAGCATGACCGCCTGGGTCGACCTCGTGCACTCGCGCACCGGGGGAACCGGTCTCTGGGACAAGGGCTTCCAGCTCGGCGACTGGCTCGATCCCGCCGCCCCGCCGGACAAACCAGGGTCATCGCACACCGACAGCGCGCTCGTCGCGACGGCCTACCACGCCAGGACAGCCCGGATCCTCGCGGAGACCGCCGCGCTGCTGGGCCGCGACGCCGACGCGGAGCGGTACCGGGGTGTCGCCGAGCTCGCCCGCACCGCCTTCCAGCGCGAGTTCCTCTCGCCGTCGGGTCGCGTGGTGAGCGACACTCCGACGTCGATCGCCGTCGCGCTCGTCTTCGGCCTCTTCGCCGGCGAGGACCAGGCGGCACGCGCCGGCGCGCGACTGCGCGAACTCGTCGCCCAGGGCGACTATCGGATCTCGACCGGGTTCGTCGGCACGCCGATCATCTGCGACGCGCTCGTGCTCGCCGGGAGCATGGACGACGCCTACCATCTGCTGCTGCAGGACCAGCTCCCGTCGTGGCTGTACCCGGTGTCGATGGGCGCGACGACCATCTGGGAGCGGTGGGACAGCATGCTCCCCGACGGCACGATCAATCCGGGCGACATGACCTCGTTCAATCACTACGCGCTGGGCGCGGTCGCCGACTTCCTGCACCGCGTCGTCGCGGGGCTCGCGGCCGATGCGCCCGGCTGGAACAGGATCCGCTTCGCGCCGCGTCCCGGCGGTCGGCTCACCCAGGCGGCAGCCCGCTACGACAGCGTGCTCGGCACCGCGACGAGCGCATGGCGACGTGACGGCGAGACGCTCACGATCGAGGTGGAGGTGCCTCCGGGCGCGGAGGGGGTCGTCGTGCTGCCTTCGACGGGCGAGGAGATCCCGGTGGGCCCGGGCCGGCACGTGTTCGAGACGCGCTTCCGTGCCGCGGCAGACGATCCGGACCGCCCGTTCGTGGGCTGGCGGCGCGAGAGCGTCGAGGTGCCGGCGTGACCCGCGGCGTGATCCGGCCGGGCCGGCCATGGCTCGACACGAAGGGCGAGCGGATCCACGCCCACGGAGGGTCGATCATCACGGTCGACGGCGTGCACTACTGGTACGGCGAGAACAAGGAGCGCTCCGTGCCGGGGAGCGGAATCTGGCACTGGGGTGTGCGCTGCTACTCGTCGACGGATCTCGTGAACTGGACCGACCGGGGACTGATCATCCCGCCCGACGAGCACGATCCGGACTCGCCCCTGCACCCGACGCAGTTCCTGGACCGTCCGCACATCGTGCACAACGCGGACACCGGGAAGTTCGTGTGCTGGATCAAGGTCATGACCCGGGGTTCGGTGCAGCGCTCTACCGTGCTCACCGCGGATTCGATCCTCGGCCCGTACACGATCGTGCGGTCCTGGCTGCGCCCGCTGCACATGAGCGCAGGGGACTTCGACCTGGTGGTGGATCCGTATGACGGCAAGGGGTACTACTACTTCGAGCGGGTGCATTCGGAGCTGATCTGCGCGGATCTGACCGACGACTACACGGACGTCACGGGGCACTACTCGACGCACTTCCCGCAGCCGCAGCCGCCGTTCGTTCGCGAGGCGCCCGCACACTTCACGCGCAATCGGCTGCACTATCTGCTCACCAGCGGGACGACGGGCTACTACCCGAACCCGTCCGAGGCCGCCGTGGCGCGGTCGTACCACGGACCGTTCACCGTCCTGGGAGACCTGCATCCGGACGATCCTTCGGGAACCTCGTTCCACTCGCAGATCTCGTCCGTGTTCCGGCACCCGGGCAAGAAGGACCTCTACATCGCACTCGCCGACCGCTGGCTGCCCGGGTATCTCGTCGACGGCGCTCAGGCGCGGCAGGCGTTCGTCGAGCACTTCGCCTCCGGGCGCGACGGCGACGAGCCGATGGCGGAGCTCGCGACGGTCGACACGAGCCTCGCCGACTACGTCTGGCTGCCGATGCGTTTCGACGGCGAACGACCTGTGATCGAGTGGCGGGACGAGTGGTCGCCGGAGGACTTCGACTGACGACCGAACGTCCTCGGGAGTCGCCTGGCGCAGCTGCGCATCTCGAATCCATTCGCGCGATATTGCAACGAATCCCTATGTGATCCCCGAGAGATTGCACGCGAATCCGCGTCTTTCCGCGTATTTTCGCTCCGCCTCGGAAACCGTGGCGGACATGATCGGATCCGGCTCTAGTCGCGGATGGATCCGGGGTGCTAGCGTCCCTCTGTCATCCCCCACACCCGACGACGAGACAGGGGACAGAAGTGACCCGCAATCCACTGGAGACCGAGACCTCGGCGCAACGCGCGATGGACTATCAGGAGCACGCGCTGCAGGCGGGCGGGGTGTCCAAGGCCGGATCCACGCTGATGGCCGTCGCCGGCAGCGCGCCGGCGTACTCGATCGCGGCGAGCACCGCATTGCTGATCGGAGCCGCCGGCGTCGGCGCCCCCGCGGCGCTGCTGTGGTGCGGCATCCCGATGCTCGGCATCGCGTTCGCGTTCAGCCACCTCGCCCGGGTCGACAGCCACGCGGGCGCGTCGTTCTCCTGGGTGGCCCGCGGCCTGCACCCGATCCTCGGCTTCTTCGCCGGCTGGGCGCTGGTGATCTCCGCGACGGTGTTCATGGTCGCGGGCGCCCTGCCCGCCGGCCAGATGACCGTGGCGCTGTTCGCTCCGGACCAGGCCGACAACACGCTGCTGGTGACGCTCGTCGGGTCCGTCTGGTTCCTGGTGATGGCGGCCGCGGTGATCTTCGGCGTGCACACGACAGAGCGCGCGCAGTGGATCATGTCGATCATCGAGGTCGGGATCCTGGTGGTCTTCGCCGTCATCGCGATCCCGCGCGCGATCACCACCTACCACCACGGCGAGACCTTCTCCTGGGACTGGTTCGGCTTCGGCCACCTGACGGCTGCCGGCGTGTTCGTGTCGGCCGCGCTCATCGCCGCCTTCTACTACTGGGGCTGGGATGTCACGGCCAACCTCGGCGAGGAGACCAAGAACGCGCACAAGACCACCGGCATGGCGGGGATCCTCGGCATCGTCATCGTGTTCATCCTGTTCGAGATCTACACGACCACGACGCTCGTGATGCTGCCCGGCAAGACCATCGAGGCCAACAGCGGCAACGTGCTGAGCGTGCTGGGCGACGCGATCATGCCCGGCATCGGCGGCAAGATCCTGATCATCGCGGTCGCGCTCTCCACGATCGCGACCCTGGAGACCACGCTCGTGCAGGTCAGCCGCACGCTGTTCGCGATGGGTCGCGACCGCACGATCCCGTTCGCGTTCGGTCGGATCAACCGCAAGTGGAAGACGCCGGTGTTCGCGACGCTGGTCGTGGTCGTCGTCTCGCTGCTGCTGTTCGTGCTGGCGAACGTGTTCGGCGACAGCGTCGGGCAGATCCTCGGCTGGGCGGTGTCCTCGATCGGCCTGCAGATCGCGTTCTACTACTCGCTCGCGGGCCTCGCAGTCGTGATCGGCTTCCGGAAGGTCATCTTCACCTCCGTGAAGAACCTCATCCTGATCGGCATCTGGCCGCTGGTCGGCGCGCTGTTCATGATGTACATCTTCTTCACGTCGATCCCGAACAACGAGCCGGTCGTGAACATCCTCGGCCTCGGCCTGATCGTGATCGGGGTGGTGCCGCTGCTGATCTTCTACCGGCGGGCGAAGGACGCGTACTTCTCGCGTCGTCCGCTCGAGGTCCCGGAGGACTTCTCGGCCTGACCGTTCACCCCTGATCCCGGTGGCCGGGCGGGCGATCCGCGTGGCGGTACCGGGCGGCCTTCCAGGGCGCCGGCGGAAGAGTGCTTATAAGTATCGGGGTATAAGGGCTAGCCTCGTGTCATGAGCATCGCGGTCATCGCAGACATCGTCGGATCCCGTCGGCTGCCGGACCGCTCCGCGGCGCAGCAGGCGTTCGACCATGCGGTAGCCAGGGCCGAGCACGATCTGCCGCTGGCGCAGGAGCCGCTGCGGGCGACCGCGGGCGACGAGTTCCAGGCGCGCTACCCCGGGCTGGGCGCTGCGCTCGCCTCGCTCCTGCTCGTGCAGCTCGCCCTGCCGGAGGGGCACGAGCTGCGCTTCGGGATCGGCGTGGGCGAGATCCGCGAGATCGCGGGCGGGCCGGACAGCCCGAAGCTGCAGGACGGCCCGGCCTGGTGGGCCGCGCGGAAGGCGATCGACACCGTCCATGCCCGGCAGCAGCGCGCCGTGCCGGCCACGCGGACCTGGATTGTCGGCGCACCGGAGGAGGATGACGGCATGCACACGATGATCGACCTCGCGAACGCGTACGTGCTCGCGCGCGACGAGATCGTGACGCGGATGAGTCCCCGTGAGCGCCGACTCGTGTACGGCCGGGCCCTCGGCCGCACGCAGGCCGCCCTCGCCGAGGAGGAGGGGATCACCCAGCCGGCCGTGTCCCAGGCGCTCGCGAGCGCCGGCGCGGCCTCGGTCCTGCTCGGCCTCGAGGCGCTGCGGGGGAGGGCGCGCACATGATCCTCGCCGGCTTCGTCCTGCTCGCCGTCGGCCTGGCCGACATCCTGCGCCGGTTCCTGCGCGGTCGCGCCCTGTGGATGGGCGTCGCGATCGCCGGGCTGCTGGTCCTCGCCGGCTCCTCGTTCGGCGGGGCGTACGTGTTCGCGCTGATCGGCATCGTGCTCGCGGTGCTGTGGGCCTGGGTGCTCCCGCTGGAAGGACGGCCCCGGCTGTCGTTCTGGCCGGCGGTGCTGCTCGCCGTGCTCGTGGTCGCCTCGGTCGCGCTGATGCCGGCCCGCGCGACGACCGGCCTGTTCTCCGGCCGGTGGCTGGCGACGCCGTTCGGCCCGATCGGCTTCGATCTGCTCGTCCTCGCGGTCGGGGTGTTCGCGGTGCTGCTGGAGACCGGGAACGTCATCGTCCGGGCCGCGCTCATCGGCGAACAGGCACAGCTGCCCGCCGAGGTCGAGCCCGGGGACGGACCTCCTGCGGAGGCGGTGCATGGCCTGGTCCCGGCGCAGTCGGTCGATCCGGGTGCTCCGACGGCTCCGGAGCCGTCGCAGCCCGGGTCCGCCGTGGATCCGGGCTTCCGGGGAGGACGCCTGATCGGGCCCCTGGAGCGCGTGATCGTGCTGCTGCTCACGCTGTTCGCCGCGTACCCGCTGCTGGCGGCCATGCTCGCGGCCAAGGGGATCGTGCGGTTCCCCGAGATCTCGCGCGACGGCGCGAGCGGCGCACGCGCGGAGTATTTCCTGGTGGGCAGCCTGGTCAGCTGGGTCGTGGCGCTCGGCGGGGCCCTGCTGCTGTGGTGGGCCGCCCGAGCGGTCTGACCCGCCTCCTCGTGCTCGGTGAGCGGCCCCTTTTCCGGGGTCGCCGCGCGAGCACCGGCGCAGCCGGAGCGAGACGGAATGCCGTATTCCGCCCCGCGACTGCCACACTTTTTGACCCCCGCGCCACCGATCGGTGTGGCGGGGGTCAAAAAGTGTGGCACGGCCGACCCGGGCGGACTCAGCTCCGGCGCCCGCGGGCGAGAGCCCAGGCGCCGATCCCGACGCCGATCAGCACGACGGCCCCGACACCGAGCCCGATCCAGAGCCCTGGGTCCCCCGCGCTCCCTGGGGATCCCGTCGACGAGGCATCCGGCGCCGACGTCGGCGCGGCGGGCCCGCACTTCGGCGTCGTCGATCCCTGCGCCGGAGCGCCACCGGCGGCCGGCGCATAGGAGAACGTGTAGCTGCCCGAGATCGGGTGCCCGTCGGAGGACACCACCCGCCACAGCACCTCGTACGTCCCGGCGCGGCCCAGCGTGACCGGCGCCGACACCGCCGGTCCGTTCAGGTCGGGGCAGGCGGTCTCGAAGTACCTCTTGTCCGGACCGATCACCTGGATGACGGTCGCTCCCTCGGCGCCGAGCGGATCTCCGCTGAAGGTGAGCGTGACGGCGCTGAGACTCTTCACCGTCGCGTTCGCCGCGGGATCCGACTGCTCCAGGGTGTCGTGCGCGCTCGCCGCGGAGGCTCCGGCGGTCGCGAGGACCAGCCCGACGACCGCGGCCGAGATCAGTGCGCCGAGACGATGGCGGATCCTCATGCGCGGGGCTTCCGGCGTCCGAGCGCGATGCCGCCCAGGAGCGCTCCGCCGGCGGCGAGGACGAGCGCGGCGATGCTCAGGCCGAGGGCGAGGCCGCCCTGGTCCTGTCCGGGGCCCGCCGCAGGACCGGCCGCGGGCGAGGCCGTCGCGGTGACCCCGTGGTGATCCGCCGGGGGTGCGTCGTTCACCCACAGCACGGGGGCGGGTTCGAGAGTGTCGTCCTTGGCGGCCTGCTCAGGAGTGGCCGCCCACTCCACGACCTTGCCGTCGGAATAGGTCTGCGTCACGGGGATCACGATATGCCCGGTGTCGGGGACCGGGCCGAGAGACAGCGTGAACGTCTGGAACTGTCCGGGGGCGACGCCTCCGGTGTCCGCGGTGAAGACCACCTCGGTGGTCGCCTCGCTGATGGTGTTGCCGTCGACCTTCACCGGCTTCGGCAGGGTCGTCTTCGTGGCCGTGCCCGTCCATCCGGCGACCGGCTGGTAGCTGACGCTCGTGAACGGCGTCGCGGTCGGCAGGTGGATGTCGAGCTTGACCGAGCTGGCCGAGGCCGACTCGTCCGGCATGCGGAAGGTGACGTAGGTCCAGGATCCGGCCGCGGCCTGGTTCGGGGACACGGTGACATGGGCCGAGGCCGCGAGCGGCACGGCGAGGGCGAGCACGGCGCCGGCGGCGAGGCCGGCGAGGGCGCGGGGCAGGGTGTTCTTTCGCATGGGGTCTTTCTGATCGGCGTGCGGATGCACCGGGGCGCGCGACGGCGCAGCATCACCGGTGCGGAAGGAGGGGAGAGGATCAGGCCGCGAGCGGCGGACCCCTCCTCTGCACGACGGTCAGGGCGAAGCGGGAGCGGAGCACCGGGGCGGAGGCGCGCGCCGCGGGCTGGACCCTCCGCACGGGGAGCGGCTGCCAGTCCAGCACGAGGGCGACCGCGGTCCAGCCGGTCAGCTCGAGCAGCGCGCGCAGTGCCTGCTCTCCCCGGCCCAGCGCGATCACGGTGAGCAGCGCGGCGATCACGTGCGCGAGCCACATCGCAGGCTGCGTGTGGTCCGGAAGCCCGGCGGCGCTCAGTGCGGTGGTGCCGAACGCTGCGGCCGTCGCGGCGCCGTGCAGGTGGGCGCCCTGGGTCGTCGCGAGGTGTCCGGTGCCGGATCCCACCCCGATCAGCAGCAGCCCGTGGAATGCGAACTGGCTCAGCACCACGGCGATCGACAGCCGCGTCCACGACAGCGTCCGGCCGGCGAGCGCGACGCACACCGGCGCGGCGAACAGCAGCGCGAGCACGATCCCGATCAGCGGCGCAGGAGCACCGTCGGCGACGGAATGGGACACGGACGCGACGAACGTCGCGACCAGGGCGGCGATCAGCCCCCGGTACGTGCGTCCCGCGCGCGTTCCCAACACGCCTCCAGCGTACTGGCGGCACCGCGGGCGCCGAATCGCCCGGGTGCGCGCTGATACCCTGATCCGGTGTCGAACCCATCCCTGACGACCGCGGAACCGGCGATCGATCCCACGTTCGAGAACGTGTGGGACGAGCTGGTCTGGCGCGGACTCGTCCACGTGTCCACGGATCCGGAGGCGCTGCGCGCCCTTCTCGCGGGACCCGCGATCACGTATTACTGCGGCTTCGACCCGACCGCGCCCAGCCTGCACCTCGGCAACCTCGTGCAGCTGCTCACCATGCGCCGGCTGCAGCTCGCCGGGCACAAGCCGCTGGGCCTCGTCGGCGGATCCACGGGTCTCGTCGGCGACCCGCGTCCCACGGCCGAGCGCACGCTCAACACCCGCGAGACCGTCGTGGAGTGGGTGGGCAAGCTCCGCGCGCAGGTCGAACGGTTCCTCAGCTTCGAGGGCGACAACGCCGCCCGGATCGTGAACAACCTCGACTGGACGGCGCCGCTGAGCGCGATCGACTTCCTCCGCGAGATCGGCAAGCACTACCGCGTCGGAACGATGCTGAAGAAGGATGCGGTCGCCGCGCGCCTCAACTCCGACGCCGGCATCAGCTACACCGAGTTCAGCTACCAGATCCTGCAGGGCCTCGACTACCTCGAGCTCCACCGGCAGTACGACTGCGTGCTGCAGACCGGCGGGTCCGACCAGTGGGGCAACCTCACCAGCGGCACCGACCTCATCCATCGCGTCGACGGGGCGTCGGTGCACGCGATCGGCACGCCGCTGATCACCAACAGCGACGGCACCAAGTTCGGCAAGAGCGAGGGCAACGCGGTCTGGCTCGACGCCGACATGTGCAGCCCGTACCGGATGTACCAGTTCTGGCTTTCCACGGCCGACGCCGACGTGATCGACCGGCTCAAGGTGTTCACGTTCCTCACCCGCGCCGAGATCGAGGAGTACGCCGCACTGGTCGAGGCGGAGCCGTTCCGCCGCGCCGCGCAGAAGCGCCTCGCACTCGAGGTCGTCGCGACCGTGCACGGGATCGAGGCGGCGGCCGCGGTGATCGCGGCGTCGGAGGCGCTGTTCGGGCAGGGCGATCTGTCCGCCCTCGACGCGGGGACGCTGCGGACCGCCCTGGAGGAGCTGCCGAACGCGCAGCTCGCGAGCGGAACCCCGGTCGTGGAGGCGCTGGTGGCGACCGGCCTGGTCTCGAGCGCGTCCGAGGCCCGTCGCGCGATCGCCCAGGGCGGCGTCTCGGTCGACGGGGTGCGCGTGGAGTCCGACGAGGCGACCGTGCCGCTGGGCCTGCCGGGCGGGGTCTCCGTGCTCCGCCGCGGCAAGAAGACGCTCGCCGGCCTCCTTCCCGTCTGAGCAGCGGCATCGGATCCCGTCGTGCCGGGATCCGGAGCCGGTGCCGCGCGTGCCGCTCCGCCGTGACACACGGCGACACGGAGTTCGCTGCTGCTGGCATGTCCATGATCCACTCGAACACGCGGGGGCGCGCCCTTCCGCATGCACTCACACTCTGAACGGAGTCCTCCATGTCCCAGCGTCGCATCGCCCGGGTCGCCGTCGGCGTCGCCGCATCCGCTCTCGTCCTCGCCCTCACCGCCTGCTCAGGAGGAGCGTCCGGGAAGCCTGCGGACAGCACCGCGGCGGACAGCGCCTCGTACGGACTCGTGAAGCAGGGGATCCTGACGGTCGCCACCGAGGGCACCTACAGCCCCTTCACCTTCCACGCGGACGGCGGAGCCGGCGATCTGGTCGGTTACGACGTCGAGGTCGCGCAGGCGGTCGGCAAGGAGCTCGGCCTCAAGGTGCAGTTCCAGGAGACGCAGTGGGACGGCATCTTCGCGGGACTCGAGGCCGGACGGTTCGACGTCATCGCCAACCAGGTCTCGATCAACCCGGAACGCCAGGCGAAGTACCTGTTCTCCACGCCGTACACCGTGTCGCCGAGCGTGGTGGTCGTCAAGAAGGGCGACACGTCGATCAAGACCTTCGCCGATCTCAAGGGCAAGACCACGGCGCAGTCGCTCACCAGCAACTTCTACAAGCTCGCCCAGGATGCCGGGGCGAACGTGGAGTCGGTCGAGGGCTGGGCGCAGGCCGTCGCCCTCCTCGAGCAGGGCCGGGTGCAGGCGACGGTCAACGACAAGCTCACCTACCTCGACTACGTCAAGCAGCATCCGGACGCGAAGCTCGCCGTCGCCGCGCAGACGGATCCGACGCAGAGCGCGTTCGCGTTCACCAAGAAGAAGGACGCGCTCGTGAAGGCGGTCGACAAGGCGCTGGCGAAGCTCTCGGCCGACGGCACGCTCGCCAAGCTCGGCAAGAAGTACTTCGGCGAAGACGTCTCGAAGTAGCACTCGCCATGCCCGAGGGGCTGCACCTCTTCCTGGAATCCTTCTGGCCGATCGTCTGGGGCGGGATCAGCGGAACGATTCCGCTGGCCCTCGCCTCGTTCGCGATCGGTCTGGTGATCGCGCTGCTGATCGCGCTGATGCGGCTGTCCGAGTCGCGCTCGCTCTCCGCGATCGCCAGGGCTTACGTGTCCGTGATCCGGGGCACACCGCTGCTCGTGCAGCTGTTCGTGATCTTCTACGGCCTGGGCGCGGTGGGGATCGTGATCGATCCGTGGCCGTCCGCGATCGCGGCCTTCTCGCTCAACGTCGGCGGCTACGCGGCCGAGATCATCCGGGCTGCGATCCTCTCGGTGCCCGTCGGGCAGTGGGAGGCGGGATACACGATCGGCATGTCGCGGGGACGGACGCTGCGTCGGATCATCCTGCCGCAGGCGGCGCGCGTCTCGGTGCCGCCGCTCTCCAACACGTTCATCTCGCTCGTCAAGGACACCTCGCTCGCCTCCCTGATCCTGGTCACCGAGCTGTTCCGCGTCGCTCAGCGCGTCGCCGCGGCCAGCCAGGAGGTCATGCTGCTGTACCTGGAGGCGGCGCTCGTGTACTGGCTGTTCTGCCTCGTGCTCTCCGGCGCGCAGGGTCTCCTGGAGAAGAAGCTGGATCGCTATGTCGCTCACTGATCCGCCCACGCCGCTGCTGCGCGCGAACGGGCTGACGAAGGCTTTCGGCGCTCATGAGGTACTCAAGGGCATCGACTTCGAGGTCCGGCGGGGCGAGGTCGTGGCGCTCATCGGGCCGAGCGGCTCGGGCAAGACGACGGTGCTGCGTTCGCTGAACGGCCTGGAGACCCCCGACGCGGGAATGGTCTCCTTCGACGGCGGGCCCGTCGTGGACTTCGCGGACCGCGGGGACCGACGCTCCGCCGAACGGTCGCGGCTTGCGCTGCGGGACCGGTCCGCGATGGTCTTCCAGCACCACAACCTGTTCCCGCACATGACCGTGCTGCAGAACGTCATGGAAGGCCCGGTGCAGGTGCAGGGCGTCCCGAAGCAGCAGGCGCGCGAGGACGCGCTGGCTCTGCTCGATCGCGTGGGCCTGGCCGACAAGCGCGACGCCCACCCGTTCCAGCTCTCGGGAGGCCAGCAGCAGCGCGTCGGCATCGTCAGGGCGCTGGCCTTGAAGCCGGACCTGCTGCTGTTCGACGAGCCGACCAGTGCTCTGGATCCCGAGCTCGTCGGCGAGGTGCTGAGCGTGATCTCGGAGCTCGTCGCGGAGGGGTGGACGATGGTCATCGTGACGCACGAGCTCGCCTTCGCGCGGCAGGTGGCCGACGAGGTGCTGTTCATGGACGGCGGCGTGGTCGTCGAGAGGGGCGCCCCGGCACAGGTCTTCACCGCGCCGGTGCACGAGCGCACCCGCCGCTTCCTGGATCGGATCCTCCGGCCGTTCGAGTGACGTCCGGGCGCGTGCCGGTAGCGTCGGGATCATGCCGTTCACGCCGAGCCACGCGATCGTCGCGCTGCCGTTCGTCCGTACGCCGGTCGTCCCCGCGGCGATCGCGGTCGGGGCGATGACGCCGGACCTCCCGCTGTTCACCCGCGGCCTCGTCGTCGACTACGGGGTGACCCATGACCTGCGCTGGCTCCCCGCGACCACCCTCCTCGCGCTCGCGCTGCTGCTGGTCTGGCGGCTTCTGCTCCGCCCGGCCTGCCGGATCCTGGCACCGCGCTTCCTGGGCGCCCGGCTGCCCGCGGAGTGGGACCGGCGCACCCCCGCGGCGATCTCCGAGACGTTCCCCTCCCCCCGCGGCAGCCTGCTGCTCCTCATTGCGCTGGCGCTCGGCATCGTCAGCCACATCCTGTGGGACGCGTTCACGCACGAGGGCCGCTTCGGGAGCACCCTGATCCCCGCACTCGCCGGCGAGTGGGGCCCGCTGCCCGGCTACAGGTGGCTGCAGTACGCGTCCGGCGTCGGCGGTGTCGTGGTGCTGGGGATCGCCGGCGCGGTCTGGGTGCGCGGCCGCCGGCCGGGGCGGGTGGATCCCGCGCCGCTCGGCCTGCGGCTGAGCCGGTGACGCTGCTGATCGCGCTCGGGGTCGGCCTGGCGGTGCACGGGCCGATCACGGCCGCGTTCACGCTGCAGCACCTCGCGTACCGGACGCTTCCGCTCGCCTGCGGAGTGTGGGCGATGCTCACGCTGGTCCTCGTGATGGTGCTGCGGATCCGCGGGGCTCAGCGCCAGACGGCCTGATCCCGGCCCCACGGCCGCGGCGGGGCGTACCCCTCCGCGCCGCCCGCCCAGGCGACGGCGGGCCGGGCCGTGCGCACGGAGGAGCCGGCGACGTCGAACAGTTGAGTAGCGGGTTCCTCCGGCGGGGCGTCCCCGGAGTGCTCCGGATCCCGGGGCAGGGTCAGCAGCTCCGCTGCGACACGGCGCAGCGAGGTCTCCGCGATCCAGCCGCCGCCCTCGACGGCGCGACGGTGCAGCGCGGTGGCGACGGCCGCGGCGAGAAGGTAGCCGGCGGTGTGATCCAGCGCCTGCGCGGGAAGCGCACCCGGCGCCTCGCCGGACGGCGACTCGATCCACGCGATCCCGGACGCCGCCTGCACGAGGCTGTCGAAACCGCGCCGCTCGGGCGTTCCCCAGGCCGACAGCTGGGCGACCACGAGGTGCGGATGCGCCGCGATCAGCGCCGCGGGGGAGAGACCGAGACGTGCCAGACCCGCAGGGCGGTAGCCGAGCACGACGACGTCGGCATCGGCCAGCAGCGCGCCGAAGCGATCGCGCTCTCCGAGGAGGTCGAGCAGGGCCGAGCGTTTGCCGTGCCCGGTGTCGAGGTGCTGCCAGCCGAACTCCGGCAGCTGCGGAGGGTCGATCCGCAGCACGTCCGCGCCGGCCAGGGCGAGGGTGCGCGTGCAGACAGGGCCGGCGATCACGCGGGTGAGGTCGAGCACGCGCACCCCGCTCAGCGGCGCGGCCGCGGTCGGCGACGGCAGCGGGAGCACCGGGCCGGATCCGATGCGCTCGAGGCGGACGACCGGATCCAGGCGCAGGGCGGCGTCCACGGAGCTCCGCTCCTCACGCACCGGGACGCACAGGCCGCCCTGCGCCGCGACCGCCGCGCAGGCGACGTCGCCCGGCAGGGTCTGCAGCCGCGCGGCCACAGCATCGGCGGAGGGACCGGAGAGCTCCAGCCCGCGTAGCAGCGCAGCCGTGTGGGCCGGGTAGTTCCCGTGCGTGCGGACCCAGCCGTCCGCGGTGCGCCAGAACCCGGACAGCGGCGACCATGCCGCGGGGGAGCGCCCGTCGATGCGCAGGTGACGCTCGCTGCGATAGGCCGCCGCGATACGGGCGCCGTCGAGGCGCACCTCCTCAGCCCCCGCTGCCCGGGCGAGAGCGAGGGAGGCCGCCTGCACGCCCGCCCAGGCCAGCGCGGCGACAGGGAGACGGGCGGGCAGAGGCACGGGGACGGGCGCGACGTGCTCGATGTCCGAGGGTTCCTCGCCGAGCGCGGCCCAGAATCCGGCCAGCGCCGCCCGCGCCGTCGCAGCGTTCATGACCGCATCGTATGCGGACCAGTGCCGCCCCGGGAGGGGGAACGTGGCGAGAACCGCAGACGACACGCCCGGGCGGGCGCCGCGATTTGCCGGAACCCGGGGATCCGCGTAACTTATTACTTGTTCGCCCCAAGCGGTAGAGCGAAGGGCCGGAAGGCCTGACTCCCCAAGCGGCGAACAACCGCCCACCTCCTTCTCCGGAAGCTGGTTCCTCTTCGCAGGTTCGTCCTGCGGCGGGGTCGAGCGCGTGCGCTCGAAATGGTGGCCGTCCGCCAGGATCGTCGATTTGACAGACTGGCCGGGAGGGCTAAGCTTGAGAAGTTGCCTCGGAAACGAGACAGCGGATCTGGTCCAAACCTCACGGCGCGTCGATTTGACAGCCTGAGCGACACGGATAAGATAGAGAAGTTGCCCTGAAGGGAAGGCTGAGAGGCCGGAACGCAGGAGCATCCGATCCTTGAGAACTCAACAGCGTGCACTTGTCAAATGCCAATTTATTCCTCGTTCCGGTCCTTTTTGGGCTGGTTTGAGAAATTCCTTTGGATCAAAGACCAACTCCTTTTTTCGGGGTTGGCATTCGGATGAAGTCAGTTGATTTTGTCTCTTTGGTCAGTTTCAAACTCGCAGGTCGCTGGTTTTCCCTGGTGGTCCTGTTTTTTTCTTTTACGGAGAGTTTGATCCTGGCTCAGGATGAACGCTGGCGGCGTGCTTAACACATGCAAGTCGAACGATGAACCCGAAGCTTGCTTTGGGGGATTAGTGGCGAACGGGTGAGTAACACGTGAGCAACCTGCCCCTCACTCTGGGATAAGCGCTGGAAACGGCGTCTAATACTGGATACGAACTGGAACCGCATGGTTACTGGTTGGAAAGATTTTTTGGTGGGGGATGGGCTCGCGGCCTATCAGCTTGTTGGTGAGGTAATGGCTCACCAAGGCGTCGACGGGTAGCCGGCCTGAGAGGGTGACCGGCCACACTGGGACTGAGACACGGCCCAGACTCCTACGGGAGGCAGCAGTGGGGAATATTGCACAATGGGCGGAAGCCTGATGCAGCAACGCCGCGTGAGGGATGACGGCCTTCGGGTTGTAAACCTCTTTTAGCAGGGAAGAAGCGTGAGTGACGGTACCTGCAGAAAAAGCGCCGGCTAACTACGTGCCAGCAGCCGCGGTAATACGTAGGGCGCAAGCGTTATCCGGAATTATTGGGCGTAAAGAGCTCGTAGGCGGTTTGTCGCGTCTGCTGTGAAATCCCGAGGCTCAACCTCGGGTCTGCAGTGGGTACGGGCAGACTAGAGTGCGGTAGGGGAGATTGGAATTCCTGGTGTAGCGGTGGAATGCGCAGATATCAGGAGGAACACCGATGGCGAAGGCAGATCTCTGGGCCGTAACTGACGCTGAGGAGCGAAAGGGTGGGGAGCAAACAGGCTTAGATACCCTGGTAGTCCACCCCGTAAACGTTGGGAACTAGTTGTGGGGTCCTTTCCACGGATTCCGTGACGCAGCTAACGCATTAAGTTCCCCGCCTGGGGAGTACGGCCGCAAGGCTAAAACTCAAAGGAATTGACGGGGACCCGCACAAGCGGCGGAGCATGCGGATTAATTCGATGCAACGCGAAGAACCTTACCAAGGCTTGACATACACCAGAACACCGTAGAAATACGGGACTCTTTGGACACTGGTGAACAGGTGGTGCATGGTTGTCGTCAGCTCGTGTCGTGAGATGTTGGGTTAAGTCCCGCAACGAGCGCAACCCTCGTTCTATGTTGCCAGCACGTAATGGTGGGAACTCATGGGATACTGCCGGGGTCAACTCGGAGGAAGGTGGGGATGACGTCAAATCATCATGCCCCTTATGTCTTGGGCTTCACGCATGCTACAATGGCCGGTACAAAGGGCTGCAATACCGTGAGGTGGAGCGAATCCCAAAAAGCCGGTCCCAGTTCGGATTGAGGTCTGCAACTCGACCTCATGAAGTCGGAGTCGCTAGTAATCGCAGATCAGCAACGCTGCGGTGAATACGTTCCCGGGTCTTGTACACACCGCCCGTCAAGTCATGAAAGTCGGTAACACCTGAAGCCGGTGGCCTAACCCTTGTGGAGGGAGCCGTCGAAGGTGGGATCGGTAATTAGGACTAAGTCGTAACAAGGTAGCCGTACCGGAAGGTGCGGCTGGATCACCTCCTTTCTAAGGAGCATCTGGAGGCTTCGGTCTTCCAGGCGCCGGGTCGAGACCGAATGTGTCTTGCCGGTTAGCTCATGGGTGGAACATTTGACATGGCATCAGCGCAGCTGATCTTCGTTAGTACGTCGGGCCTTCGGGTCTGGTGGGAACGTGGGGATGGGTGAGCGGGGTGCCTGCACGCTGTTGGGTCCTGAGGGACCGGATGTGATCTTCGGATCGCAGCTGTTCCTCGGGCTCTTCGCCGCCGGTTTTGTGCTGGTGGGGATGAGCACCGCCCGTACTTTGAGAACTACACAGTGGACGCGAGCATCTTCGAGACGATCTTCGGATTGTCTCGTTTTGATGATCTTAAAGATCATTAGTCAATTTCGAACCGGATCCTTCGGGGTTTGGTTCCGATTCTTGATGAACTCATGTGATTTCAAGTCTTTAAGAGCAAACGGTGGATGCCTTGGCATCTGGAGCCGAAGAAGGACGTAGCAATCTGCGATAAGCCTCGGGGAACTGATAAGCGAGTTTTGATCCGAGGGTGTCCGAATGGGGAAACCCCGCTGGGCGGCGTGCCGACCTAGTGACTCCCGCCTGAATATATAGGGCGGGTAGAGGGAACGTGGGGAAGTGAAACATCTCAGTACCCACAGGAAGAGAAAACAACATGTGATTCCGTGAGTAGTGGCGAGCGAAAGCGGATGAGGCTAAACCGGGTGTGTGTGATAGCCGGCAGGCGTTGCATGCTCGGGGTTGTGGGACTTTTTGGATTGTTCTGCCGAACTTTCAGCGTTACAAGCAGGTATAGACGAACGGTTTTGAATGGCCGGTCATAGAGGGTGCGAACCCCGTAGTCGAAATGCCTGGCTTGGCGTGAAGAGTATCCCAAGTAGCACGGGGCCCGTGAAATCCCGTGTGAATCTGTCAGGACCACCTGATAAGCCTAAATACTCCCAGATGACCGATAGCGGACAAGTACCGTGAGGGAAAGGTGAAAAGTACCCCGGGAGGGGAGTGAAATAGTACCTGAAACCGTTTGCTTACAAACCGTTGGAGCCTCCTTAGTAGGGGTGACAGCGTGCCTTTTGAAGAATGAGCCTGCGAGTTAGCGATACGTGGCGAGGTTAACCCGTGTGGGGTAGCCGTAGCGAAAGCGAGTCTGAATAGGGCGATTCAGTCGCGTGTCCTAGACCCGAAGCGAAGTGATCTATCCATGGCCAGGCTGAAGCGACGGTAAGACGTCGTGGAGGGCCGAACCCACTTAGGTTGAAAACTGAGGGGATGAGCTGTGGATAGGGGTGAAAGGCCAATCAAACTTCGTGATAGCTGGTTCTCTCCGAAATGCATTTAGGTGCAGCGTTGCGTGTTTCTTGCCGGAGGTAGAGCTACTGGATGGCCGATGGGCCCTACAAGGTTACTGACGTCAGCCAAACTCCGAATGCCGGTAAGTGAGAGCGCAGCAGTGAGACTGTGGGGGATAAGCTTCATAGTCGAGAGGGAAACAACCCAGACCACCATCTAAGGTCCCTAAGCGCGTGCTAAGTGGGAAAGGATGTGGAGTTGCTGTGACAACCAGGAGGTTGGCTTAGAAGCAGCCACCCTTGAAAGAGTGCGTAATAGCTCACTGGTCAAGTGATTCCGCGCCGACAATGTAACGGGGCTCAAGCACGCCACCGAAGTTGTGGCATTGACATTAATGGTAGGCCTTCGTGGTCCAGCCGTGTTGATGGGTAGGAGAGCGTCGTGTGGCGGGTGAAGCGGCGGAGTGATCCAGCCGTGGACGCCACACGAGTGAGAATGCAGGCATGAGTAGCGAAAGACGTGTGAGAAACACGTCCTCCGAAAGACCAAGGGTTCCAGGGTCAAGCTAATCTTCCCTGGGTAAGTCGGGACCTAAGGCGAGGCCGACAGGCGTAGTCGATGGACAACGGGTTGATATTCCCGTACCGGCGAAGAACCGCCCCAGTCAATCCAGTAGTGCTAAGTATCTGAATCCCTGCGACCGGATCCTTCGGGTGATGGCGTGGGGCCTAGCGTACGACCCCATTCTGGTGCGGCTAGCGTATTAACAGGTGTGACGCAGGAAGGTAGCCCAAGCCAGGCGATGGTTGTCCTGGTGCAAGTGCGTAGGCCGAGAGATAGGCAAATCCGTCTCTCATTCAGGCTGAGACACGATGCGGATGAAAAGTGGGTGATCCTATGCTGCCAAGAAAAGCATCGACGCGAGGTTCTAGCCGCCCGTACCCCAAACCGACTCAGGTGGTCAGGTAGAGAATACCAAGGAGATCGAGAGAATCGTGGTTAAGGAACTCGGCAAAATGCCCCCGTAACTTCGGGAGAAGGGGGGCCATCCACTTATACCGCCTTGCGTGGAAAAGGGTGTGGTGGCCGCAGAGACTAGTGGGTAGCGACTGTTTACTAAAAACACAGGTCCGTGCCAAGTCGCAAGACGATGTATACGGACTGACGCCTGCCCGGTGCTGGAAGGTTAAGAGGACGGGTTAGCTTCGGCGAAGCTCAGAATTTAAGCCCCAGTAAACGGCGGTGGTAACTATAACCATCCTAAGGTAGCGAAATTCCTTGTCGGGTAAGTTCCGACCTGCACGAATGGCGTAACGACTTCCCAACTGTCTCAACCGCGAACTCGGCGAAATTGCATTACGAGTAAAGATGCTCGTTACGCGCAGCAGGACGGAAAGACCCCGTGACCTTTACTACAGCTTGGTATTGGTGTTCGGTGTGGCTTGTGTAGGATAGGTGGGAGACTTTGAAGCGGTGACGCCAGTTACCGTGGAGTCATTGTTGAAATACCACTCTGGTCACTCTGGATATCTAACTTCGAACCGTGATCCGGTTCAGGGACAGTGCCTGGTGGGTAGTTTAACTGGGGCGGTTGCCTCCCAAAAAGTAACGGAGGCGCCCAAAGGTTCCCTCAACCTGGTTGGCAATCAGGTGTCGAGTGTAAGTGCACAAGGGAGCTTGACTGTGAGACTGACAGGTCGAGCAGGGACGAAAGTCGGGACTAGTGATCCGGCAGTGGCTTGTGGAAGCGCTGTCGCTCAACGGATAAAAGGTACCTCGGGGATAACAGGCTGATCTTGCCCAAGAGTCCATATCGACGGCATGGTTTGGCACCTCGATGTCGGCTCGTCGCATCCTGGGGCTGGAGTAGGTCCCAAGGGTTGGGCTGTTCGCCCATTAAAGCGGTACGCGAGCTGGGTTTAGAACGTCGTGAGACAGTTCGGTCCCTATCCGCTGCGCGCGTAGGAAGTTTGAGAGGATCTGACCCTAGTACGAGAGGACCGGGTTGGACGAACCTCTGGTGTGCCAGTTGTTCCGCCAGGAGCACCGCTGGTTAGCTACGTTCGGGATGGATAACCGCTGAAAGCATCTAAGCGGGAAGCCGGCCTCAAGATGAGACTTCCATACCTTCGGGTGAGAGGCTCCCAGCCAGACTACTGGGTTGATAGGCCAGATGTGGAAGCGCAGCAATGCGTGCAGCTGACTGGTACTAATAAGCCGATGACTTGATAACACACCGTTCCTGGTGCTTGCGTCCACTTTGTGGTTCTCGACGTACGGTCGAAACCGCGAACACATCAAACATTCATGTTTGTGCTTGTTCGAGACACGTCAATAGTGTTTCGGCGGCCATAGCGTGAGGGAAACGCCCGGTCACATTCCGAACCCGGAAGCTAAGCCTCACAGCGCCGATGGTACTGCAGGGGGGACCCTGTGGGAGAGTAGGACACCGCCGGACTTCCTTTACCAGAAAGGCCACCCAAAGCAGGGTGGCCTTTCTGC
>NZ_JBQEOZ010000017.1:0-68661 GCF_052045495.1 Microbacterium sp. 22242
CATCGCCCGCGAAATCTACTACGTCCTGATCCAGCCTTGACATCCATAGGAGCATCCCTCGGCGGACCCGCTGCCCCCTCCCCTGGCGGGCGGCTGCGGCGTAGGGTGGGCCCGTGGCTGTGATCGACGACCTCGTGCACGCAGCCGCCGAGGCCTCCTCCGCCATCCCGGGAGCGGCCGCGGCGGCCCTCGACTCGGCCTCCTGGCTCGGGAAGGCGATCGACGCCGACCGCGCCGCGGGCGTGTTCTCGCGCTGGGGGCTGTCCACCGTCATCGACGCGGACGCCCGCGAAGCGGTGATCTCGCGGGCTCTGTTCGAGGCGCTGCACGAGCGCGCCGTACTGCCCGCGACCTGGCCGGTCGGCAACGCCGGCGTGCTGCACGCCTACGGCTATCTGCTCTCGCTCACACCGACGCCCTACGGCCTCAAGCGCGAGCGCTGGCTGGACGGCGCCCTCGCCGCGGCGCTGGGCCTGGACCCGGTGCACTTCCTGCCGTGGGAGGGATCCGGGACCCTGCTCGGCCGGGTGACGGACGCGTTGTCCGCGCTGCTCGAGTCCGGCGGCGAGTTCAGCTGGTTCGCGCCGGTCGCCGGCCGCGCGACGCTGACCGTGCTCGGGCCCGAGCGCGGCGCCCGAGCCCTCGGCTACGCCGTGGCGCCGACGCCCGGATCCGCTCCGCTGCTGGTCACCCTGTTCCCGGTCGCCCAGGCCGACGCCGTGCGCCGCGAGCTCGACGAGGCGTCCGCGCGACTGCGCTGGAACGCCGCCTGATCCGGCCGGGCACTGCGCCGCTCTGACGCCTGACCCGGGGCGACCGGAGGCGGCCGAGGAGCGTGACCGCCCGCCCGACCCGCACCGTCATCGCGTGGCGGACGCCGCGGCCTCCTTGGGCGCGTGCGCCTCGAGGAACTCGTACACGTCCGTGGTGTCGACGCCGGGGAACGCCCCGGTGGGGAGCGTCGCGAGCAGGGTGCGCGGGGTGCGCACGTTCGGCCAGGAACGCTCCCGCCAGCGCTGCTCCAGGTCGGCCGGGGCGCGACGGCAGCACACCTCGACGGAGTGCTTCGAGACGCCGCGGTTCGGCGTGTCCCGCCCGATGAACCACTTGGTGTCGTCGAAGCGCACGCCGACGCTCACCGAGTGCAGGCCCTCGCTGGACGGCTCGACGCGGGCCGTGCACCAGTACGTGCCGTTGCCGGTGTCGGTGTACTGGTAGTACGGGTTGAACCGGTCCTCCTCCTCGAACACGACCCTGCTCGTCCAGCGGCGGCAGCACATCTGCCCCTCGATGGATCCGAGCCGGTCGGTCGGGAAGTTCACGTCGTCGTTCTCGTAGGCCTTCGTGATCGTGCCCGACTCGTGCACCTTGAGGAAGTGCACCGGGATGTCGAGATGACGGGTGGCGAGGTTCGTGAACCGGTGCGCCGCCGTCTCATACGACACCGAGTACGCATCGCGCAGATCCTCGATCGAGATCGCACGGCGCTCCTTCGCGTCCTTCAGCACCGGCACCAGGTGCTCCTCGGGCATGAGCAGGGCGCCGGTGAGGTAGTTCGTCTCGACCCGCTGGCGCAGGAACTCGGCGTAGCTGCGAGGCTCGGCGTGACCGAGGATCCGGCTCGACAGCGCCTGCAGCACCGCGGCGCGCGCGTCGCCCTTGCCCGGCACCCGGCTGGAGAGGTAGAGCCGGCCGTGCGCGAGGTCGGCGACGCTCCGCGTGGACTGCGGCAGGTCGGGCGCGTAGTGCAGGGTGAAGCCCAGATGCGCGGCGATGTCGCTCGCGCTGCGCTGCGTGAGCGGCCCGCCGGGGTGGCGCACGGCGGCGAGGATCTCGGCCGCCTTCTTCTCCAGGTCGGCGAAGTGGTTGTCCTGGCTGCGCATGAGGTGGCGCAACTCGACGTTCGCGCGACGGGCCTCCTCGGGGGTGGCGGCACGCTCGTCGCGGAGGCGGTCGATCTCGCCGTGCAGAGCCAGCAGTGCCTGCAGCGCCTCATCGGGCACGGTCTTCGCGATGCGGAACGGCGCGATCCCGAGGGCCTGGAACGTCTGCCCCTTCATGGCGCGCTCGACCGCGATCTCCATCGCGGCGCGCTCGTCGAGCGGCCCCTCGGCGAGCAGCTGGTCGATGGTGGTGTCCAGCGCCCGCGCGATCGCCTGCAGCTGGGTGAGCTTGGGCTCGCGCTTGCCGGTCTCGATCATGGACACCTGGCTCGGCGCGCGGTCGATGGCCGCGGCGAGCTGCTCGAGCGTCATGCCGCGGGCGGCGCGGAGCTGCCTGATGCGCCGGCCGATCGTGAGGGCGTCGACCTCTTCTGCCATGTCTGCGGTGACCATGACGCCGATTCTGTCACGAAAACAGAAATCTGACCAAACTTCTCCCTGGATTTGGTCAGGCAGGTTCCAGATCTTCACTCAGAGTGGTCTCAAGCCACCCGGCTCGTTCGACAGGCTCAGCAGCCGATGCCGGACCGGATCCCACTCACGGAGGAGACAGATCATGACCATTCCCGCCGCGTCGCCGACCGCCCCGATCCGGATCGTCGGCACCGCCGTCGCCGCCGAGGGTCCGGCGATGCGCGTCACCGGCCCGACGCAGGACCGCTTCGGCGAGATCCTCACCCCCGCCGCGATCGCCTTCCTGACCGAACTGCATCACCGCTTCGGCGGACGCCGGCAGGACCGCCTCGCCGACCGGATGCGCCGCCGCTTCGAGATCGGAAACGGCCACGACCCGCGCTTCCGCGACGACACCCGGCACATCCGCGAGGACGCCGACTGGCGGGTCGCCGGTGCCGGCCCCGGTCTCGAGGACCGCCGCGTCGAGATCACCGGGCCCACGGATCCGAAGATGACCATCAACGCGCTGAACTCGGGCGCGAAGGTGTGGCTGGCCGATCAGGAGGACGCCACGAGCCCGACGTGGGGCAACGTGATCGGCGGTCAGCTGTCGCTGCGCGACGCGATCCGCGGACGCCTGGTGCACACCAGCGCCGACGGCAGGGAGTACCGCGTCACCGCCGCGCAGACCCCGACGATCGTGATGCGCCCGCGCGGCTGGCACCTGCCCGAGAAGCACCTCGAGTTCACCGACCGCACCGGCCGCACCATGGACGCCTCCGGCTCCCTGGTGGACTTCGGGCTCTACTTCTTCCACAACGCCCAGGCCCTCATCGACGCCGGCCGCGGCCCGTACTTCTACCTGGCCAAGCTCGAATCGAGCGAGGAGGCGAAGCTCTGGAACGACGTGTTCACGTTCAGCGAGGAGTACTTCGGGATCCCCCGCGGCACGATCCGCGCGACCGTGCTGATCGAGACGCTGCCCGCCGCGTTCGAGATGGAGGAGATCCTGTTCGAGCTGCGCGAGCACTGCGCGGGCCTGAACGCCGGCCGCTGGGACTACATCTTCTCGATCATCAAGAACTACCGCGGCCGCGGCGCCCGGTTCGTGCTTCCGGACCGCAGCGAGGTCACCATGACGGTGCCGTTCATGCGGGCGTACACCGAGCTGCTCGTGCAGACCTGCCACAAGCGGGGCGCCCACGCGATCGGCGGGATGAGCGCTTTCATCCCGAACCGCCGCGACCCCGAGGTGACCGCACGCGCCATCGAGAAGGTGGCCGCCGACAAGAAGCGCGAGGCCGGCGACGGCTTCGACGGCACCTGGGTCGCACACCCCGACCTGATCCCCACCGCGCAGGCCGAGTTCGACGCCGTGCTGGGCGAGCGGCCGAACCAGCTCGACCGGCAGCGCGACGACGTGCAGGTCCGCGCCGAGGATCTGCTGGACGTGCACATCGGCCGGCCGATCACGGCCGAGGGCGTGCGCGACAACGTCTCGGTGGCGATCCGCTACCTCGAGGCGTGGCTGCGGGGCATCGGCGCGGTCGCGATCGACAACCTCATGGAGGACGCCGCGACCGCCGAGATCAGCCGTTCGCAGGTGTGGCAGTGGATCCACCAGGGCCGGTCCACGCAGGACGGCACGCCGATCACCGCCGAGTACGTCGAGGGGCTGATCGCCGACGTGCTCGCGCAGACGCCGCGCCCTTCGACCGGCTCAGGGACCACCGATCGCTTCGACGACGCCGCCGCGCTGTTCCGCGAGGTGGCGCTGCAGCCCGAGTTTCCGGCGTTCCTGACACTGCCCGCCTACACCCGCTTCCTCGTCGAGACGGCCTGACCCGCCTCGGCACCCCCGACCTCCGCCCACGAACGAAGGACACGACAATGACCCGCTACCAGGACGACATCGCCGCCATCCAGGCGCTCAAGGACGCGAACGGATCCGGATGGAACGCGATCGAGCCCGAGTCCGCCGCCCGCATGCGGGCGCAGAACCGGTTCCGCACCGGTCTCGAGATCGCGCAGTACACCGCCGACATCATGCGTCGCGACATGGCCGAGTACGACGCCGACTCGTCGCTGTACACCCAGTCGCTCGGCGTCTGGCACGGCTTCATCGGGCAGCAGAAGCTCATCTCGATCAAGAAGCACCTGAAGTCGACGAACAAGCGCTACCTCTACCTGTCCGGGTGGATGGTCGCCGCGCTCCGCTCCGAGTTCGGGCCACTGCCGGACCAGTCGATGCACGAGAAGACGGCCGTGCCCGCGCTGATCGAGGAGCTGTACACGTTCCTGCGCCAGGCGGACGCCCGCGAGCTCGACTTGCTGTTCACCCAGCTCGACGCGGCCCGCGCCGCCGGCGACGACACCGCGGCCGAGTTCATCCAGTCCCAGATCGACGGCTACGAGACCCACGTCGTCCCGATCATCGCCGACATCGACGCCGGCTTCGGCAACCCCGAGGCGACGTACCTGCTCGCCAAGAAGATGATCGAGGCGGGCGCCTGCGCGATCCAGATCGAGAACCAGGTCTCCGACGAGAAGCAGTGCGGCCACCAGGACGGCAAGGTCACGGTGCCGCACGAGGACTTCATCGCGAAGCTCAACGCGGTCCGCTACGCGTTCCTCGAGCTGGGCATCGACAACGGCGTGATCGTCGCCCGCACCGACTCGCTCGGCGCCGGGCTCACCCAGAAGCTCGCCGTCACGCACGCCCCGGGCGACCTCGGCGACCAGTACAACTCGTTCCTGGACGTCGAGGAGATCTCCGAGGCCGAGCTCGGCAACGGCGACGTGGTCATCAAGCGCGACGGCCGGCTGCTGCGACCCAAGCGCCTGGCCAGCAACCTGTACCAGTTCCGTCCCGGCACCGGCGAGGACCGGGTCGTGCTGGACTGCATCACGTCCCTGCGCAACGGCGCCGACCTGCTCTGGATCGAGACCGAGAAGCCGCACGTGGAGCAGATCGCCGGCATGGTCGACCGGATCCGCGAGGCGATCCCGAACGCGAAGCTGGTCTACAACAACAGCCCGTCGTTCAACTGGACGCTGAACTTCCGCCAGCAGGTCTACGACCTCCTCGCCGCGCAGGGTGCCGACGTCTCGGCCTACGATCGCGACAAGCTGATGAGCGTCGAGTACGACGACACCGAGCTGGCACGTCTCGCCGACGAGAAGATCCGCACCTTCCAGCGCGACGGGTCCGCCCGCGCCGGGATCTTCCACCACCTGATCACGCTGCCGACGTACCACACGGCCGCGCTGTCGACCGATGATCTCGCGAAGGGCTACTTCGGCGACGAGGGCATGCTCGCCTACGTCAAGGGCGTGCAGCGCCGCGAGATCCGCGGCGGGATCGCGACCGTGAAGCACCAGAACATGGCGGGATCCGACCTCGGCGACAACCACAAGGAGTACTTCGCCGGCGACGCCGCCCTCAAGGCGGGCGGACAGCACAACACGATGAACCAGTTCAGCTGACACAGCGCGGCTCGATCGTCCACGGTGTGCCGAACTCAGTCGATTCGCTCGCGAGAGGGTTCGCTCCTCCTTGCAGGGCCGCGATCGACTGAGTTCGGCACACTTACCGGCTGAAAGGATCCTTCCCATGACCTCTACCGCAGACCTCTACGACGAGCACGGCGACGCCCTGCAGTCCCTCGCTCTGCAGCTGCGCGACTTCGGCGGGACGGTCGCCTTCGAGGGCCCGGTCCGCACGGTGCGCTGCTTCCAGGACAATCGGCTCGTGAAGGAGCTGCTGGCCACGCCCGGAGAAGGCGCGGTGCTGGTGATCGACGGGGCCGGATCCCTCGGCACGGCGCTCATGGGCGACCTGATCGCGGCGAGCGCGGTGACGAACGGCTGGGCGGGCGTCATCATCCACGGCGCGATCCGCGACAGCGCGGCCATCGGCCGACTGCCGCTCGGGGTCAAGGCGCTGGGCACCAACCCGCGCAAGAGCGGCAAGACCGGTGCCGGCCAGGTCGACGTGATGCTGCGCTTCGGCGATGTGGAGTTCTGCCCCGGCGCGAGGGTCTACGCCGACGAGGACGGCGTGCTGGTCGAGCGCTGATCCGCCCGGCCTCGCCGAGCAGCCGCGGCAGAGGCGCCCGGCCGTGCCGCGGCGGGCACCGCGCGATAGTCGGGGCGGATGCCTCATGTGCCCCCGGGCCGGCGGCGGGAAGGTGGATCCATGTCCACCACCGCCACTCCCCAGGCCGCCTCGACCGCCGTGACCGACCGCCCTCGTCTCCCCGAGGGCGACGACGAGCGGTTCACCGGATTCGGCGTGCTCGGCCTCGCCTTCCGCGACGGCGACTGCCTCGCGCTGCGCGTGATGACGCGGACCAGCATCGGCCCCGGCTACCGCGCCGTGTGGCACCGCACGCCCGACGGCGCCTGGCACATGTCCGTCACCACGGATCCGGCGCACAGCTGCCCGCGCTATTTCAGCGCGGCGGCGACATACGAGCAGGTGCCCGAGATCGAACTGCGATGGGCCGGCCCGGCGCGGCTGCACGTGCGGATCCCCGGCGTGCTGGACTGGGAGATCGCCCTGCGGGCGACACCGGCCACACGGGCGATGTCCGCGCTCGGATCCGCGCTTCCCGCTGCCGCGCGGCGCAGCGATCCGCTGCTCGGTGCGATGGGGCCGATGGCACGCCCGATGCTGCGCGCCGGTCGGATGCGGATGACCGGCGCCGCCCCAAACCGGCAGCGCTTCCAGGTCGTGCCCACGCGGCTGTGGCGGGTCGCGGAGAGCACGGCGACCGTCGACGGGAGGGATCTCGGGCCCGTCGGGGCGCTGGATCGGCAGATCAGGATAGGCGACTTCTGGATGCCGCAGCGCGGGCTGTTCTACGTCGGGGACGCCCGGTTCAGCACGTTCGACCCGGCACGGCACGCTGCCGTGGCCGTGTCCGAGGACGGGCACGCCGGGGATGCGCGATCACGCTGATGTCCTGGTCCTGCCGGATCGCTTCGCGGACAATGGACACGTGGGCGCGACAGCCGGTGCTCCGACAAGGGGCGAGATGCTCGCGGCGGTCTCCGTCGCGATCGACCTCGGCCTCGGCCAGCCCGCGGAGCACATGATGCGCGCCGCACTCCTGGCCGACCGCCTCGCCGCGCGGCTGGGCCTGGACGACGAACAGCGCGGCACCGCCTTCCAGACGACCCTGCTCATGTGGATCGGCTGCACGGCCGACTCGCAGGAGTACGCCCGCTGGTTCGGCGACGACATCGCCGTGCGCAGCGCCTCGTATCTCGTGGACTGGTCGGGACTGCCGTTCCTGCGCTTCCTCGTCGAGCACGTCGCGCAGGGCCGTCCCCTCGTGCAGCGCGCGACCACCCTCGCCGCACTGATGATCGACTCGCGCGGCAGCCTCGGCACGCTGCTGCACTCGCACTGCCTGTCCGCCGCCCTGCTGGCCGAGCGGCTGGGACTCCCCCGCACGGTGCAGGACGCGGTGTCCGCCGCCTTCGAACGGTACGACGGGCGCGGACTGCCCCGTGCGCTCTCCGGCGACGCGATCCCGATCGCGATGCGGATCGCGCAGCTCGCCGACACCGCCGAGGTGCACGATCGACTCGGCGGAACGGAAGCAGCCGTCCGCATGGCCCGCGAGCGCCGCGGCGGCCAGTTCGATCCCGCGATCGTCGACGCGTTCACCGCCGACGCCGCCGCGCTGCTCGACATCCCGCACGGATCCGCCGCGTGGGCCGCGGCCCTGGACAGCGCTCCCGATCGGGACGACGTGCTGCACGGCGACGCGCTCGACGCCGCCGTCGCCGCCATCGGCGACTTCGCCGACCTGAAGTGCCCGTTCCTCGTGGGGCATTCGAGGGGCGTGGCCGCGATCGTGGGCGCGGCGGCCCGCGGGGTCGGAGTGCCGGCCGACGAGGTCACGGTCCTCCGGCGTGCGGCGCACCTGCACGACGTCGGACGGCTGGGCGTGTCGAATCTGATCTGGTCGAAGCCGGGCGTGCTCGACGACGGCGACTGGGAGCGGGTGCGGATGCATCCGTACCTCGGCGGCCGGGTGCTCGCGCGGATCCCCGGGCTCGCGGCCGAAGCCGCCCTGGTCCGCGCCCATCACGAGCACCTGGACGGCAGCGGCTATCCGGCCGGCGCCGCCGGCGTGAGCCTCAGCCGCTCCGACCGTCTCCTGTCGGCCGCCGTCGCGTATCGGGCGGCGATCGAGCCGCGCCCGTACCGCGCTGCCCTGGATCCGGGCGCCGCGACCACCCGACTGCGCCGGCGCGTGGCCACCGGTCACCTGGATGCGGAGGCGGTCGCCGCGGTCGAGGCCGCGACGACCGAGTCCCCGCGGCGGCGCGCACCGCGGCCGGCCCTTCCGGCAGGACTCACGCCGCGCGAAGCCGAGATCCTGACCCTGGTCGCCCAGGGCCGCAGCAACCGCGAGATCGCGTCCGCGCTGACGCTCAGCGAGAAGACCGTGCGCAATCACGTCGAGCACACCTACGCGAAGATCGGCGTCGCGAACCGGGTCGGAGCGAGCCTGTTCGCGATCGATCACGGTTTCGTCGGCCGCTCGGCGTGACGACGGCGAGGGATCGAGGCTTCTCATGGCACGCGCATCCGCCACGGCCTACGCGGTCGTCGCCTATCTCTGCTTCCTGGCGGTGCTCGTCCGGGCGATCGCGTTCCTCGCCGACATCGGCCCCGCCGTCATCGACGGGGCGCCGGTCACGGCATGGCCGGTGGCTGCGGCCGTGGATCTGCTGCTCGTGGCCGTGTTCGCGCTGCACCACTCCGTGTTCGCCCGCGCCGCGGTCAAGCGGCGGCTGGAACGGATGCTCCCGATGCGGGTCGAGCGTGCGACGTACGTGCTCACGGCGAGCGCGCTGCTGGCGCTCGTGCTCTGGCAGTGGCGCCCGATCCCGGCGATCGTCTGGGATGTGCGCGCCGAGCCGTGGCGGACGATGCTCTGGGCCGGCTGCGCGCTGGGCTGGCTCGTCGCGATCGGCGCGTCGTTCATGATCGACCATCTGGGCTTCGTCGGCCTCCGGCAGGCCGCGATGGGGCGCCCCGCCGACCACGCGTTCCAGGCCCGCTGGCTGTACGCCGTGGTCCGGCATCCGCTCATGCTCGGCCTGCTGCTGGCGTTCTGGATCACCCCCGTCATGACGTGGGGGCATGTGCTTTTCGCCGCGGCGTTCAGCGCGTACATCGCGGTCGGGATCCGCTTCGAGGAGCGCGACCTGCGCGCGGAACTCGGGGAGCCGTACCGCCGGTACGCGCAGCGCACGGCCGCGCTGGTGCCGGGTGTGCGCATGCCGGCCCGTCGTAGCCGTCCGCCGCGCCTCAGGCGGGGATGACCGCGGCGCCGGGGTGCTGTTCGAAGATGAGCTGCGTCTGGGTCTGACCGAGCGCCGGCACGGCTCCGAGGTGGGTGCGCAGGAAGTCGCGCAACCCGGGCACGCTCTCGCAGGCGACGTGGATGACCAGGTCGTGCACGCCGCCGATCAGGTAGACCCGCTGCACACCCGGGATCGCGCGCAGGTGGGCCGTGATGGCGGGCACCTGGTCGCGGGCATCGTCCTTGACGGCGACCATGATGAGCGCCTCGACGCCCGCGCCGGCGGCCACCGGGTCGAGCTCCGCATGATAGCCGCGGATCACGCCCGCCTCTTCCAGCGCCCGCACGCGCCCGTGGCAGGTCGAGCGGGGAAGGCCGACCCGCGCGGCGAGCTCCTTGTTCGAGAGCCGCCCGTCGCCGGCCAGTTCGGCCAGGATGCGCCGATCCGTCGGCGTGAGCCGGATCCCGTCCGCCATATCGCCCCCTCACAGGTCACCGATCCGGCGATCGCACGCGAACCGCCGGAGATCTCGGACATCTGCCGGAATCCTAGGCGAATCCTCGGCGATTCGTCATCATGGATCCCGGCCCTCCCTCTCGTCGTCCCGGGAGGCCGGAGACCCCCACCGAGGAAGGTGCCCGATGACGGATCCCGCAGCGCCGATCACGCGCGAGCTGTGCGAACAAGCCGACCGGAACGACCCGCTCGCCGGACTTCGCGAACGCTTCGCCCTTCCCGAGGGCGTCGTCTACCTCGACGGCAACTCGCTCGGCGCGCTCCCCCGCGACGCCGTCGCCCGCGCGGCGGACGTGGTGAGCCGGGAATGGGGCGCCGACCTCATCGGCAGCTGGAACAAGAACCACTGGTTCGCACTGCCCCTCCGGATCGGCGAGAAGATCGGCCGGCTGATCGGCGGCGGCGCCGGCGAGTGCGTCGCGACCGACACCACGTCGGTGAACGTCTTCAAGGCGGTCTCGGCCGCGATCCGGCTCCAGCAGCAGGACGCGCCGGAGCGCCGGGTCATCGTGTCGGAACGGGAGAACTTCCCCACCGACCTCTACATCGTGGAGGGGCTGATCGCGCTGCTCGACCGCGGCTACTCGCTGCGGCTGATCGACGGACCGGAGGAGCTCGACGCCGCCCTCGGCGAGGACGTCGCCGTCGTGCTGCTCACCCAGGTGAACTACCGCACCGGCTCTCTCTGGGACATGGCCGCGGCCACCGGGCGGATCCACGACGCGGGCGCACTGGCGATCTGGGACCTCTGCCACTCGGTCGGCGCGGTGCCCGTCGCCGTCGCCGACGCCGGGGCCGACTTCGCGGTCGGCTGCACGTACAAGTACCTCAACGGCGGCCCCGGCTCCCCGGCGTTCTTCTGGGTCGCCGAACGCCACCTGGACCAGGTCGAGACGCCGCTGACCGGCTGGTGGGGGCACGACCGCCCGTTCGCGATGGCGGACTCGTACGCGCCGGCATCCGGCGGGCGGCGCTTCCTCGTGGGAACTCAGCCGATCCTGTCGCTGGCGACCATGGAGGTCGGCCTCGACATGCACCTCGAGGTCGACCAGGAGGCGCTGCGACGCAAGTCGCTCGCACTGACGACGCTGTTCATCCGGCTGGTGGAGACCCGGCTCGCACACCACCCGCTGACTCTGATCACGCCGCGCGACGAGGCGCGCCGGGGCAGCCACGTGTCGTTCCGGCACCCCGAGGGCTACGCCGTGATGAAGGCGCTCATCGCGCACGGCGTGATCGGCGACTACCGCGAGCCCGAGGTGCTGCGGTTCGGGATCACCCCGATGTACCTCGGCCACGCCGACGTCTGGGACGCCGTGGAGATCCTGCGCCGGGTGCTCGACGAGGAGCTCTGGCGCGCACCCGAGTTCCAGGAGCGCGACGCCGTCACCTGATCCCACCCCGCGGCCGGTGGGCGCCTACGCTGGAGACATGAGCGATCCCGACGACCGGCGCCGGCTGCTCGAGAGCCTGGCCGACGAATTCCTGCGCGACTATCCCCGCGGCGCACGGCTGCTCGCCGTGGCGAGCCCGGACCCGAAGCGCTCCGCGGCGTTCGCGGAGGGGCTCGGCGAGGTGCTGCGCGGGCGGGGGATCGCGGCGACCGTCACCGCACAGGGGGATCGCGACGAGGATGCGCTGCGCACGGATGTCGTGGCTCCCTCCCGCGCCTCCGGAGCAGACGCCGTCACGATCGTCTCCGGTATCACGGGCCTGCTCGCGGAGCGGGTCCGCGGGCTCTGGCATTTCTCGGTGTGGCTGATCGACGGCGACGAAGTTCCGCACACCGCGGCGACCGCGCTCGTCGACCTGACGGATCCGGGGCATCCCACTCGTCGCCTCGCGGACTACTGCGCTGTGCCGCCGTCGTATCTGAGCTGAGCCGCGCGGCGCGGGCTGCGCGCGCGGCGGGGCCTGAACCGCATCGCGCGCCGAACGGGGCCTCACCGGCTGAGCGCCGTGAGCACGTCCAGGAGAGCACGCTGATCGTCGACGGCGTCGAAGAAGCTGCGGTCCGTGTCCTCGACCACGCGCACGGCCCGCGCCGCGAGCGCCGCGCCTTCCGGCGTGACGTCGACGATGCGCGCCCGGGAGTCCGTCGGATCCGGGGTCCGTCGCAGCAGCCCTCTGGCCGCGAGCGCTCGCACCACCTGCGACGTCATCATCGGATCCGTGCCCGCGTGCTCCGCGATCCGCTTCTGGCTCGGGCGTTCGCCCGCCACCTCGGTGAGCCACCAGGTGCTTGCCAGCAGCACGAACTGGACGTGCGTGAGCTCCAGGGGCTTGAGAGCGGCGGTGATGCGCCGCTGCCAGCTCAGGGTGGCGCGCCACAGCAGCAGGCCGGGGCTCTCACCGGGCTCGAGCGCCTCAGCCACGCAGCGCCTCCGCGCGGGCGCCGAGTGCCGCGATCACCTCGCCGAAGTCCGCGCTGACCACCGTACCGACCTCGCGGGCAGCCTCATCGGGCCCGTCGACCGCGCACCGGTACGTGATCCGCGTACCTGTCCCTTGCGGCTCCAGCTCATGCCGCACGCGCACCACCACGCCGGCATCGGGAACCGCGGTGACATCCTCGAACCCGCGATCGGCTTCGACCCACGCCAGCCGGAAGGGCAGCTCAGTCCCGTCCGGGAGGACCATCACCGCGGACGTCCCCGCCTGGAACGGCCCGTCCATCCGGATGTCGGCGACGCCGTCGTTCCACTCAGGCCAGGCCCTCGGCTCGGCGAGGACGGCGAACACGTCCGCCGGCGCGGCCGCGCATTCTCCCGTGACATCCTTCGACCACATCTCGACTCCCCTCGCGATTTACTATGTGCGCTTACTATCTCACAGGTCGCCCGCCCCTTCAATCGCATCTCCGCAATGAAGGGAGACCGCGGGAGCGGGTCGAATCGAGCGCTGTTCGCCGGCTTGGACAAGACCGGCCCGGCTTTGTACGTCACGGCCAGTTCCCACCACAGGCGCGCGAGTACGCTGGTGGCGTGACCGAACGCGCGCCTCTCTCCCGCAAACTCTCCGCCATCGCCGAGTCCGCCACGCTGAAGGTGGACGCCAAGGCCAAGGCCCTCAAGGCCGAAGGCAAGCCCGTCGTCTCGTACGCCGCCGGCGAGCCCGACTTCGCCACGCCGCAGTTCATCGTGGACGCCGCGGCGGAGGCCCTGGCGAACCCCGCGAACTACCGCTACACGCCGGCTGCCGGCCTGCCGGAGCTGCGCGAGGCGATCGCCGCGAAGACGCTCCGCGACTCCGGCCTCGAGGTCTCGCCCTCGCAGGTCATCGTCACCAACGGCGGCAAGCAGTCCGTCTACCAGGCCTTCCAGGCCGTGGTGAACCCGGGCGACGAGGTGCTGCTGCCCGCGCCGTACTGGACCACCTACCCCGAGGCGATCCGCCTCGCCGACGGCACCCCTGTCGAGGTCTTCGCGGGCGCCGACCAGGACTACAAGGTCACCGTCGACCAGCTCGAGGCCGCCCGCACCGAGCGCACCACGGTGCTCGTGTTCGTCTCGCCGTCCAACCCCACCGGATCCGTCTACTCCCCTGAGGAGACGAAGGCGATCGCCGCCTGGGCGCTCGAGCACGGGATCTGGATCGTCTCCGACGAGATCTACCAGAACCTCACCTACCCTTCGACAGGCTCAGGGACCCGCGTGAAGGCGACCTCGGTCGTCGAGGCGGTCCCCGAGGTCGCCGGTCAGACGATCCTCGTCAACGGCGTCGCGAAGACCTACGCGATGACCGGCTGGCGGGTGGGCTGGATGGTCGGGCCCGCGGACGCCATCAAGATCGCCGGCAACCTGCAGTCGCACCTCACCAGCAACGTCAACAACGTCGCGCAGCGGGCCGCGATCGCCGCGCTGAACGGCCCGCAGACCGAGGCCGAGCAGATGCGCGAGGCGTTCGATCGGCGCCGCCGGCTGATCGTGTCGGAGCTGTCGAAGATCGACGGCCTCGTCGTGCCGAACCCGACCGGCGCCTTCTATGTCTACCCCGACGTGCAGGGCCTGCTCGGCCGCACCTGGGGAGGGGTGACCCCGACGACCTCCCTCGAGCTCGCCGACCTCATCCTCGACCAGGCCGAGGTCGCCGTGGTGCCGGGCGAGGCGTTCGGCCCCTCGGGCTACATCCGCATGTCGTACGCGCTCGGTGACGACCAGCTGTTCGAGGGCGTGCAGCGCCTGCAGCGCCTGTTCGCGTCCTGATCGCGCTCGTTCCGCACGAGCCCGCGGCCTGAACCGCCGTCGGATCAACCGCCGCCCGATCCGTCGCCGGTTGCGGGGTCGTGCGTCCTCGGCGCCCCCTCTGGGCATCCGCGCCCCCTCTGAGCCACGTGNCGCAGAGGGGGCGCCGACGTCGGGCCGGGTGTCTGCAGAGTGGGGCTCGGTATCTGCAGAGTGGGGCCGGGGCGCCCGGACCGCGCACTATCCGGCCGCGACCGCGCAGGTCGTGGAAGCGGCGACCGCGAGCGTGAGCACCCGCGCGGCGAGTCCGCGGGCTCGGCTGCGGTTCAGACGTTCCGACAGGATCACACCGCCGCCGGGGCCCGGCATCGCGAGTCCGTCGATGAGACCGTCCGCGAAGAGCGACGCCGCGCCGATCCGCTGACGGGACGCGATCCGCGCGCGCACGTCGTCGCGGTCGCCCCCGATGTCGTCGGAGAGCAGCGCGGCGGCACCGGCGAGCGGCAGCGGTGCGAGCCAGGCGTCCCGGACCGCGACGATCGCGTCGGTGCCGGCGAGCGCGATCGCGGCGGCGCCGGTGCCCTCACCGAGCAGCAGGGCGACCGAGGGCACGGGCTGTGCGGAGGGCGTCGCCAGGGTCGCGGCGATCTCGGCGGCGAGCCCGGCCTCCTCGGCGCGCGCGGAGAGATCGGCGCCTGACGTGTCGGCGACGGTCACGATCGGGATGCCGAGGGATCCGGCGAGCGCCATCGCCCGGCGGGCGGCCACGACGTCGGCTACCGTGGTCGCCACAGCCCGGGTGCGGTCCTGGCCGACGAGCAGGAAGGCGGCGTCGCCGGATCGAGCCCAGCCGGTGACGAGCTCACTGCCGCCGCCGCGGCGCGGCACGAACTCGTCGCACGCCGCGATCAGCTCGGGCAGCGCGGGCCGACCGGGGCGGGCTGCGGCCTGCACCGCCGCCCAATCCGCGTCGGGGTCGGCTGCGGAGACGGATCCGGACGGTGCGTCCGCATCGCGGTCGGCGGGGACGGATCCAGCAGTCGGGTCCGCGCCGAGGCCGGAGAGGACGGATCCGGCAGCCGCGACGGGACCGGATCCGAACGGTGCGTCCGCATCGCGGTCGGCGGGGACGGATCCGGAATCCGGGTCCGCACCAGCAGCCCGCCCGCCTCCCACTCCCCGCGCATCCAGCACCGTCGCATCGCCCGCCGCGCCGGGCGCGAACAGCGCGAGCAGCCGCGACGCCCGCTCGCGGAAACCGCCCGCATCGACGACCGCGTCCAGGCGGTCGTGCGCACGGAGATTCTCCGCGCGCTGCACGCCCTCGGGGATCGGCATGGCGCTGCCGCACTCCGCGAGCGCTGTCACGACCCGCGGTCCGAGCAGCCCGACCAGCGCGTCCGGCTCGGCACTGACGTCGTGCGCGAGCGAGGCCCACGAGGCGTACACGCCGCCCGTGGTGGGGTGCCGCAGGTGCGACAGGTACGGCAGCCCCGCCGCGCGAAAGGCGACGACCGCGGCCGTGATCGTGCGCATGGTGAGGAACGCCGCGGCGCCCTCCTGCATGCGCGTGCCGCCCGAGGCGAGCCCGGCGAGCACGGGGAGCCGCTCGCGCCGGGCCCGGTCGAACGCCGCGACGACGCGCTGGGCGGCGGCGACCCCGATGGAGCCGCCGAGGAAGCCGAACGCGCTCACGATCACGGCGACCGGTCGGCCCCGCACGGATCCGGATCCGGTCAGCACGGCCTCATCGGCGCCGGCCCGCTCGGCCGCCCGGGCGAGCACGGCGCGGTAGTCCGGATCCTCCGGCGCCGGGAGCACCTCGTCCCAGGACCGGAAGGACCCCTCGTCGAGCACCGCGCCGAGCCAGACGTCGGCTGCGTTCATCCGGCGAGCCATTCCCGCACGGCGGCGGTGTGCTCGCCCAGCAGCGGCGGCGCCTCGTGCCGGACCCTGCCGGTCTCGGTGCCGGCGAAGTCGAACAGCCGCAACGGGCCGCCCTGCAGGGTCAGGTGGCCGAGCACCTCGTGGTGCACGTCCACGGCGAGGCGCTGGCTGAGCGCCTGCTCCCAGGCGAACACCTCGTCGACCGTGCGGACCCTGCCGGCCGGGATGCCCGCCGTGGACAGGGTCGCGAGCACCTCGTCACGGGTGCGGCCGGCGAAGACGCCCTCGATGTGCGCGACCAGGGCGTCCCGGTCCGAGACCCGCAGTCCGTTCGTCGCCCAGCGCTCGTCGTCCGGATCGACCCCGATGAGCGGCGCGAACGACCGCCAGAGCGCATCCGAGCCGACCGAGATCTGCACTACCCCGTCGCTGCAGCGGAACGCGCCGTAGGGCGCGATCGAGGGGTGCTGGTTGCCGATCGCGCGCGGAGAGTCGCGCCCGACGGTCCACCGGGTGGCCTGGAACGCGAGCACGCCCACGATCGAGGACAGCAGCGACGTGCGCACGACGCCACCGCGGCCGGTGCGCTCGCGCTCGACGAGCGCCGCGAGCACGCCCACGACGCCGTGGATCCCGCCGAGCAGGTCGCCGATCGGAACGCCCACCTTCTGCGGGGTGTCCGCATCGGGCCCCGTCAGCGACATGAGCCCCGCCTCGCCCTGCACGATCTGGTCGTAACCGGCGCGCTTGGCCTCGGGTCCGTCGTGGCCGAAGCCGCTGATCGAGAGCAGCACGAGCCGGGGGTTGAGCTCCTCCAGCCGGCCCGGGTCGAACCCGAGCCGATCGAGCGTGCCGGGGCGGAAGTTCTCCACGAGCACGTCCGCCCTCCGGATCAGCTCGGTGAGCAGGGCCCGATCGGCGTCGTCCTTGAGGTCGAGGGCGACCGACTCCTTGTTCCGATTGCAGGAGAGGAAGTAGGTGGACACCTGCTCCTCCCCTGCGGTGAGGAATGGCGGCCCCCAAGCGCGGGAGTCGTCGCCGCCGTCCGGACGCTCCACCTTGATCACCCGGGCGCCGAGGTCGCCCAGCATCATCCCCGCATGCGGGCCGGCGAGAGCGCGGGACAGATCGACGACGAGCATCCCGTCCAGGGGGCCGCTGGTCACGAGACGACCTCGACTTCCTCGGCGGGGATCTCCGCCGCAACGGATCCTCCGGCCGTACCGCGGGTGACCCGCACGATCGCCTCGACGATGCCGAACACCACGAGGTTGAGGCCCAGGCCGATGAAGCCGCTGTCCCAGTCGCCGAGCGGAACCTTCGCGAACGCCGTGACGGCGACGAACAGCGTGCCGACGACGATGCCGCTGGAGACCGCGATCGTGCTCACCCGCACCTTGCGGCCGATCCCGCTGGCCACCGCGGGCGCCAGCTGCGCGAGCCCGCCGTAGGTGAGCAGCAGCAGCGCGCCGATGTCGCTCTTCACCAGGCCGAGCGCGAGCGCCAGCAGCATGGCCGCGACGATCGCGACGCGGGTGACGACGAACCGGCCGCGCTCTGAGAGCGAGGAGGTGAGGTTGTTCGCCACCAGGGATCCGATGCCCATCGCGATCGCGCCGGCCGGCACCATCGCGGCGGCGGCGCCGAAGACGGCGACGACGGCGACCAGCCACTCCGGCAGCGCATGCTGCGCGGACGTGAGGAGCACCTGGTTGGGGATCGTGGACTTCGGGATCTGCAGCACCGCGACCATGCCGACCGTGATCGGCAGGAACAGCAGCAGCTGGTACACCGCGAGCCACTTGATGTTGCTGCGCAGGACGTTGCCGCTCTTGGCGGCGAGCGTCGGCGGCCACAGATGGGGGAAGGTCTGGAAGCCGGCGCCGATCGTGGTGATCGCCAGGCTGCTGATCCACCAGACCGGGCCGAAGCCCGGCGCGTTCGTGGTGAACAGGACGTCGTTCGCCTTGGCGACCTGGGCGAAGGTGTCGGGGAAGCTCCCGGCCGCGGCGACCACGCCGATCGTGACGACGGCGAGGGCGATCAGCATCCCGAAGTCCTTGAAGATCGAGACCCGGGCGATGCCGCGGATGCCGCCCCACAGCACGAACACGATCACCAGGGCGCTGGCGAGCACCATGCTGAGACCGCGCGCGGACGCCGACCCGGTCGCGAGCTGCACGATGAGACCGAGGCCGGTCAGCTGGAGCTCGAGGTAGGGGATCAGGAACAGCGCGCCGACGACCGCCACGATGACGCTCAGGGTGCGCGACCGGAAGCGGTCGTGGAAGAAGTCCGCCATCGTCAGGTAGCCGCGGGATGCGGCGATGTTGCGCAGACGCGGGTTCACGAAGTACTGGATGCACAGGCACGCCGTCAGGTAGCCGACCGCGTAGGTGGCGCTCACACCGCCGACGAAAGCGATGCCGGCGAGGCCGAGGAAGCTGAAGGTGGTGAGCGATTCGCCCGCCTGCAGGAACCAGGACGTCCAGGTGGGAAGCTTGCGCCCGGCGACGAGCCAGCCGGACATCCCCTTCTCCCGGCGGCGCCCGACGACGCCGATCACGCCGATCAGGACGATGCCGATGATGATGATCGCGGTCATCATGCGTGCTCACCCCCGTTCGGGGAGGAGGCGAGCTGCGCCTCGTCGTGATCGCGGACCTGACGGCGGATGCCGACGTCGATCACGTTCAGCAGCACGACGGTCAGCACGACCGTGAACGCCATCCAGACGATCACCGCGGGCAGCCCGAACCACAGGGTCGGGTGCTCTGCGAACGGCATCAGCGGGGTGATCAGGATCAGCAGGATCGGGATGCACGCGACGGCGACACGGCCGGGGGTCGCGATGCGCCCGGTGACCCGGATCGCGCTCGTGGGCGTGTCCGGCGTCACGGCGCCGGAATCGGACGTGGTCATGGGTGTTCTCCTTCGAACAACGGAACGGGTGGGTGAGAGAGCAGGTCGGAGGGTCAGGAGGTGAGGGAGGCGGCCGGCCGGGAGGCCTCCGGTGCGGCGGCGGGGACGGCGAGCAGCGTCTCGACCGCCTGCGCCAGCTCGAGGAGCTTGACGTCCTCGCGCGGTCCGGCGAGCAGCTGCGCGCCGACCGGGAGCCGTCCGGAGTAGCCGCCGGGCAGTGACAGCGCGGGGATGCCCAGCGGCGTGAACAGCCAGGCGGCTCGCATCCAGTCGAGGTAGTCGGTCATCGCCGTGCCGGCGACCTCGCGCGGCCAGTCCCATTCGACGGGGAACGGCAGCACCTGAGCGGCGGGCGCGAGCACCAGGTCCGTGCCCGCGAAGAAGCGCGCGGCCGACCGGGTCAGCCGGGTGACCTCGGCGTAGGCGCGCATCACGTCCGCCCCGCTCACCCGCTCCCCCTCACGGATGTTCCCGGTGACGAAGTCGTTGAAGTTCTCCGGCTCGGCCGCCAGCAGCGGGCCCCAGCCCGCCGCGAAGCTCGCCGCGCGCAGGGTGCGGAACGCGGAGTCCGATCCGTCCAGGTCGGGGCAGTCGTGCTCGACGATCGCTCCGGCGGCTTCCAGCGCCCTCGCCACGTCGTCGAGCACCGCGCGCACGGCGGGTTCGACCGCGACCCGGCCGCCGAGATCCGGCGCGTATGCGACGCGGACCCCGCTGAGGTCGCGATCACGCAGCTCGCGCAGGCGGGCCCGGTCGAGTTCCGGCGCGTACGGGACGTCGGGCGTCTCGCCGTTCATCACCGAGAGGAGCAGCGCGGCGTCCTCGACCGTGCGCGCCATCGGGCCGGCGGTGGCCAGCGGATCGAACACGTTCGGGGTGTCGGCGTTGGGCACCACGCCCGGGGTGGGCCGCACGCCGACCACACCGCAGAAGGAGGCGGGGTTGCGCAGCGATCCGCCCATGTCGCTGCCGTCGGCGATCGCGGTGAACCCTGCGGCGAGCGCGGCCGCGGCACCGCCGCTCGATCCGCCGGCGGAGCGGGACGGATCGTGCGGGTTGCGGGTCACCCCGTAGACCCTGTTGACGCTGTGGGAGCCGGCGGCGAGCTCGGGGATGTTCGTCTTGCCGTAGAAGACCGCGCCCGCCGCACGCATCCGGGCGACGTGGAGGTCGTCGTGGTCCGAGACGGCGCCGACGAAATGGCGGTGTCCGAGCGTGTTGGGGAAGCCCGTCACGTGCCCGAAGTCCTTGACCGCGGTCGGCAGTCCGTGCAGCACGCCGCGCTGCTCGGGCGCCAGCGCGTCCTGCCGGCGGGCCTGCTCGTGCGCGAGCTCGACATCGATCGCCACCACCGCGTTGAGCTCGCCGTTGCGACGGGACACCTGGTCGAGGTGGGCCTGCAGCAGGTCGACGGCGGTCAGTTCTCCGCTGCGCGTGAGACGCGACTGCTCCTTCGCGCCGAGTGCGACGATCTCGCCGGATTCAACCACTTCAACTCCTGTTCACACCACTCTGTGCCACATTCAGCACATCCCTGTACTGATTGCGCCAAGTTAGCAGGCGCGAAAGGGGTTGTAAAGAAGAATCGATCAGATGACGCACGGAATGCGCCGAATCATGTCCGGATGACGCGCGGAATGCGCCGGACACCCGGCACGCGACGAAGCGTCCGCGCCCAGCCGCGAGATCGGCCGGGATCAGACCTCGCGGACCCGCAGGCCGCCGCGCTTGTACGCCGCGATCACCGAGGCCGAGCGGATCCCGTCGACCTCCGCCGACCAGGGGCTCTCGGTGAGGAAACGCCGCAGCTCGCTCACGGTCGGCGCCGCGACGTCGACCAGGATCTGCTCGTCGGACAGGGTGAAGGCCGCGTATCGCACGAACGGCGAGGCGCGCAGCGCCTCGGACACCGAGGCGACGGCCGACGGGCGCACCCGCAGCCAGACGAACCCGGCGATCGGCAGGCCGAGCGTGGCCGGTGCGACGATCGCGCGCACATCGACGGCACCGCCGATGAGGACCCCCAGCCGTCGGCGCACGGCCGATTCGCTGAGCCCGACGGCGACCGCGATGTCGATCGCGGCCGCGCGGGCGTCCCGTTCCAGCGCGGCGACGATCGCCGCGTCGTTGGCGTCGAGCACCGCGATCGCCTGCTCGATCGGCGACGGACGCCCGAAGCCGGGGTTCAGCGCGTGCGCCTCCTGCTCCGTCAGCTGGCCGGGCATCCAGCTCGTCAGGGTGCGGTAGTACTCCAGCACGGGGATCAGCGCGACACCGGTCACGCCGGGGATCGCCGGGATGTCGTGCAGCATGAGGTCGGCGTTCTCCTCCGGAGCGTGCTCCTCGACGAGGATCCGCACCGGAGAGCCCAGCACGTACACGAAGATGCTGCTCTCCCGAGCCGCGAGCGCACGCGCCACGGCGTCGACGTCGGCGGCGTTCGCCTGCACCTCGAGCAGGACGGTGCGGGTCTGCCGCATGACGCCGATGCGGATCTCCTGCGAGTCCAGCAGCGCGTTGCCCCGTCGCACCACGGTGCTGACCGGCACGCCGATCACGCCGGCGATGCGCCGCCACGAGGCGCGACCGTCGACCTGCAGCGCTCCGGCCACCCTGCGGTCGATCTCGTCCAACGCCATGCAGTCAGTATGCCGTCGGAAGCATGCGATCGCCGGACGACGATCCGCGGAGATCGAGCGGTCAGTCCTCGTAGCCGACGAGCCAGCGCACTCCGAAGCGGTCGACGAGCGTGCCGTCATGAGCGCCCCACGGCCGCTCCTGCAGGGCGTCGATCACGCGGCCGCCGTCGCTGAGCTGCGCGAACCAGCGCGTCAGGGTGTCCGCATCGGCGGTTCCGAGCAGCGAGAAGAACAGCCCGTTCATGTGCACGGCGTCCTCGTCGGGGCCGCGTCGGCGCCGCCGAGCGCGACCGGACCGCTGAGCGTGCCGTGCGCGATGGCGTCGGCGGGCCCGTCGGCGCGCTGGAACTCGGCGAAGGTGTGCATCGCCAGCTCGCCGCCGAAGATCGACTGGTAGAACGGCAGAGCGTCGGCCGCGGTGCCGGGGAACAGGATGTAGGGGACGAGTCCGGTCATGCTGCGAGCGTACGCTCCGGTTCCCGCCTCAGCCCAGCAGCAGCACGGCGCCGAGCAGCACCGGCACGCAGCCGATCGTCGTGAGGAACACGGTGTCCCGCGAGATCGCCTCGCCGATGTCGTAGCGCTGCGAATAGTTGAAGACGTTCTGCGCGGTCGGCAGCGCCGCCAGCACGACCACGATCAGCACCGCGTGCGGGGACAACCCCAGCACGAACTGCGCCAGCAGCCAGGCGATCACCGGCATGACGAGCAGCTTCAGGGTGCTCGCCAGGAGCACGTCCCTGCGATGCCCGGCCGCGCCGAGCACCCGCCGGCCGTGCAGGGAGATGCCGTAGCTGATCAGGAGCACGGGGACGCAGGCGTTCGCGATCAGGGTGATCGGCTCCATGACGATCGGCGGCAACCGGATCCCCAGCACCGACACCAGGGTTCCGAGCGCGGATCCCAGGATGATCGGGTTGGTCGCGGTGCGCACCACCGTGCGCCACGGCGACGTGCGCCCTCCGGTCACGGCGTCGAGGATGGTCAGCGAGATCGGCGTGAACACCAGCAGCTGCATGAGGATCACCGGCGCGGGGTAGGCGGCGCTGCCGAGCAGGTACAGCGACAGCGGGATGCCGATGTTGTTCGAGTTCACCTGTCCCGCCGAGAGCGCGCCGATCACGGTCTCGCCGACGCTGCGTCTCCAGACGAGCCGCGCGACCAGCGCATACGTTCCGATGACGACGACCGCGGCGATCGCCGACACCGGCAGCAACGCGGAGAACAGCACGTGCGCGTCCGCCTTGGCGAGCACGCTGAACAGCAGGAACGGCGACAGCACGAAGAACGTCAGCCGGCTCAGGGCCCTGGGCGCGTGCGGGCCGAGCAGGTCGACGCGGCCGATCGCATAGCCGACGAGGATCGCGAGACCCACGACGGCGAACCCGGTGAGCGTCGCGAGCATCCGCGATCCCTAGAGCTCGACGTCGACGAGCACCGGTTCGGGCTGGAGCACCAGGCCGAACTCGGCGTGCACCCGGCTCTGGATGAAGCGGGCGAGCTCGGCGATCTCCCCCGCCGTCGCGCCGCCGCGGTTGGTGAGCGCGAGCGCGTGCTTCGTGGAGACGCCGGCGCGCGACTGCGGAAGCTTGAACCCCTTGCGGATCCCGGCGTTCTCGATGAGCCAGGCGGCGCTGACCTTCACGTCGCTCGGCGGGGCCGCGGGCCTCGGCGTGAGGCCGTGGTACGAATCGAGCGGGATCACGGTGACCGTGTCGAGGTCGGGCGTGACCGGCCAGCGCGGGCACTCGGCCGGCAGCGTCCTGGCCGCCGCCTCCGAGATGACCGCGTTCTGGAAGAAAGATCCGGCGCCGTGCGTGTCGGGATCGGCCGGGTCGAACAGCATGCCCTTGGCGGCGCGGGTCTGCAGGATCCGCTCCCGCAGCCAGGCGAGCGGCACCGGCTCGTCGCTCGTCAGCGCGAGCGCGCGGCGCAGCTGCTCGCCCCGCACCACGCGCCCGGCGGTGCCGGTGACCGCCAGGTCGAGCGTCACGGAGAGGATCACGGCGCGGCGCTCCGGCGCGGATCCGTAGTGGTGCTTGAGCACGGAGGTGCGGAAGCCGAGACCCAGGTCGGCGGCGGGCGTCGTGGCGACCTCGCCGGAGTGCGCATCGATCAGCTCGACCTCGACGAGCGTCTCCTGGATCTCCTGACCGTAGGCGCCCACGTTCTGCACCGGAGCCGCCCCCACGGTTCCGGGGATGCCGGACATCGCCTCGATCCCGGCATAGCCGCGCTCCACTGCGTAGGCGACCAGGGCGTCCCAGTCGTGACCCGCCTGCGCGCGCAATCGCACCCGGCCGGGATGCGGAGAGGGGAGCTCCTCGATGCCGCTCGTGCGGATCCGGATCGCGGTGCCGTCGAACGGCTCGTCGCCCGCGAACAGGTTGGAGCCTCCGCCGAGCACGAACCACTCGTCGCCGGTCGCCCACACCTCGCGCAGGACGGCGACCAGCTCGTCCCGCGTCTCCGCGTCGATCATGCGCGCGGGTGCAGCGCCGGTCTGCAGCGTGGTCAGCTCGGCGAGGCGGATCGGTGCGATCTGCGCCATGTCAGAGGGAGTCCGCCGCGACGCGCAGCTGCGCCTTGACGAGCACCGTGGCGTCGGCGTGCTTGACGGTCAGATCGATGCGGACCGCGGCCTCGTCCACGGCGCCGACCTTGGCCGAGACCGACACGTCGGCGCCGTCCCGCGCGTCGACCACGACGGGGCGGGCGAAGCGGACGCCGTAGTCGAGGATCCGCGCGCTGCCGGGCAGGGCCGCGACGGCCACCGAGGAGGCGATACCCATCGTGAGCATGCCGTGCGCGAGCACGCCGGGCAGGCCGACCTCCGCGGCGACGTCGTCGCGGTAGTGGATCGGGTTGAAGTCTCCGGATGCCCCGGCGTAGCGGACCAGCGACTCGCGCGTGACGTGCACGGTGCGCTCGGCGATGATGTCTCCGACGTTCACGCGGCGGCCTCCTCGGCGTCTTCGGCGGGCGCGTCGCTGACGAGCAGGACGCTCGTCGCGGTGACCACGTGCTCGCCCGCGGCGTCGCGGATCTCGGCGTCGCTCGTGATCATGGCCGCCGGACCCATGGCGCGGATGCCCGTGACCGTGAGCTGCGCCGTGAGCTCGTCGCCGGCCACGATCGGGCGGCTGTACGCGAAGCGCTGCTCGGCGTGGATCGTGCGGGACAGCACGATCCCGGAGTCCTCGAGCCCCAGCAGCTGCTGCAGCGTGAGGTCCTGGATGACCATCGCGAACGTGGGCGGCGCCACGACGTCGGCGAAGCCGAGCGCCTGGGCCGCCGCGAGGTCGGTGTGCTGCGGCGCTTCCGCGAACACGGCGCGCGCGAACTCGCGCACCTTCTCGCGGCCGACGAGGTAGGGGGCGGTCGGCGGGAACTCACGTCCGACCAGTTCAGGATTCACGGGCACGCCTCGATCCTATCGAGACGGTCCGGAGAGCCGCCTGACGTTCGCGATCGTGGCCCGGCGCGACGCCGGGACCACGATCTGCGCGGTGGATCCGGATGCGAAGGCGTGCGGGAACGGGACGTCCTCAGCGCCCGGTCCCGGCGCCGCGGCGTTTCACGAGGCCGTGGACGGGCTCGGCGACGGCGCCGGGCTCTTCGGTGCCGGGCTCTTCGGCGTCTTGGCGGTCGCGGCCTCGCAGCGGTCGAGCCGGGTCTTCAGCTTCGACGTCGCGTCCTTGATCCGGTCGCCGTATCCGCCCGACTCGGCCTTGGTGACGATGCTCTTGACGTCGTCGGCGCGGGCGGTGCCGGTGGCCGCGCGAGCGCCCTTCAGATCGGTTCTCAGCGCGGACGGGAGCCGGCGCCACGCGTCGATCGCGCCCTCGAGCGTCTTGCGCCCCTTCGCCGCGGCGGCGACGTCGGCGCCGTACCCGCCGGACTGCGCCTTGGCCAGGATCTTCTGGGCGGCTTCCTTGCGGGCCGACGTCGTGGACTCCTTGCGGGCCTTGGCGATGTCGTCGTGCAGGGCCGTGGGCAGGGCGTCGTAGGCGTGCCGGACCGCCGCCACGTCATGCACGCAGACGGCCGGCACCTTCGCGGGGGCGGTGGCCGCGTCGGCGGCGACCGGCACCGCCACGATCCCGGCGACCGCGGCGAGCGCGAGCGCGCCGGCGCCGAGCAACCCTCCGTATCGCCTGCTCGGCCGCAGGGGCGTGGTGGCCGCGGCGCGGTGCGGTGTCGTGTCGTCGTGCATCATGGCTGCTCCTCGGATTCGGGCGGGCCCGATCCTCCGGGGACGGGCCTGAGCTTGTCTGTCCTGTCATCCTGCGCCGCGCGTGTGCGGACGACGTCGACGTATTGTTCGGGCAATGTAAGGGTTCCCTGTGGAACGCCGTCGACGCGACGGCCTCCTGCCGTCTCCCCGGTTGAATGAATGTCATGAACCCCCGGGCCGGCCTGGATGCGCCCGCCGGTCTCGTCCTGGTGGTCGAGGACGAACCGGCGATCGCTGCCGTGGAGCGTCTCTACCTCACCAAGGCCGGTTTCGGCGTGGAGACGGCCGCCGACGGGCGAGCGGCCTGGGCGGCCGTCAAGGCGCACCGCCCGGTCGCGATCGTGCTGGACGTCGGGCTGCCGCAGATCGACGGGATCGAGCTCTGCCGGCGGCTGCGGGCGGAGGACGACTGGACGCCGATCATCTTCGTGACCGCGCGCGACGACGAGCTGGAGCGGCTCCTCGCTCTCGAGCTCGGCGGCGACGACTACCTGACCAAGCCGTTCTCCCCGCGCGAGCTCGTCACCCGGCTCAGGGCGGTGCTGCGCCGGACGAACGGCCCTGCCACGCGCAGCCGGATCGTCCTCGGCCCACTCGAGGTCGACCTGGAGCAGCGTTCGGTCGTGCTGCGCGGTGCCCGCCCGGCCCTCACCGCCACCGAGTTCGATCTGCTCGCCCACCTCGCCCGGTCGCCGGGGCGGGTGTTCAGCCGGGAGCAGCTGCAGTCGGCCGTGTGGGGGCACGCGGATCACGCCTCGGGGCGCAGCGTGGACGTGCACATCGCCCAGCTGCGCGCGAAGCTCGGGCCCGGCTCGGGCATCCGCACCGTACGCGGCGTCGGGTACGCGCTGGACGAACAGGACGCCGAGGCGGCCGCGACGGGATCGGCGGGCTGAGATGCGCTCGCCGCTGCGCACGCTCGCCGGGCGGATGGTGCTGACGACCGTTGTCGTCGCGACCGTGGCCGTCGTGGTGGCCGGCGCGGTGTCGTTCGGCCTGGTGCGCGCGGCCACGCTGAACGAGGCGCGCACGGTCGCCTCATCGATCGCCGACGAATGGGCGGCGCTTCCGCAGGCGCAGCTCCGGCAGGAGATCGCCGACCGTTCCGCCGTCGGCGACGAACCGCGGATCGCGCTCGTGGAGAGCGACGGAACCGTCCTGGGATCGAGCGGTATCGTGATGCGCCCGAAGGTGCGCGCCCGCATCGTCACGGGATCGAAGCTGTCGGCGACGATCACCAGCAAGGGCGCCTCGTACATCGTCGAGGCCCGGCCCGCGGCGGACGGCGACACGGTCGTCGTGGCGCGGTCGGTCGAATCGGTCGACGCCCAGGTGTTCGACGTCGCCGGAAAACTGGCACTCGCGCTGTCGATCGGCCTGGCCGTCGCGATCGCGGCAGGCGTGCTTCTCGCGCGGGCGGTGACCGGGCCGCTGTCCCGCACCGCCACGGCGGCTCGACGACTCGCCCGCGGCGAACGCGGCGTCGGCCTGCCGGCAGCGGGCACCGCCGAGGTCTCCGACGTCGTGGACGCGCTCGACGAACTCGACCGCGCCCTCGCGACCAGCGAAGCCCGGCAGCGCGAGTTCCTGCTGTCGATCTCGCACGAGCTTCGCACGCCGCTCACTGCGATCGGCGGCTACGCGGAGGCGCTCAGCGAGGGGATGATCGACGCCGGGGAGCTCGACGCGGTCGGCGCGACGATGCTCGCCGAGACACGGCGTCTGGACAGGTTCGTCGCCGACCTGCTCGAGCTGGCCCGGCTCGAGGCGCACGACTTCCCGGTGGATTCCGGGTCCGTCGACGTCTCGCAGCTGGTCGCCGATGCCGTCGCCGCCTGGCGAGCGATCGCCGACGGCGCGGGCGTCGCGCTCTCCGCCCAGGCCGCTCCGGGACTCATGGCGGAGACGGACGCACACCGGGCACGTCAGATCCTCGACGGCCTGCTCGAAAACGCGCTGCGCGTGACCCCGGCGGGCGGGACCGTCACGGTCACCGCCGCCCGCGGCACGACGGGCGAGACGTCGCGGGCCGCGATCCTCCTCACGGTCCGCGACACCGGCCCGGGACTGACCGCCTCCGACCGGGACGTCGCCTTCGAACGGGGCGCGCTGCACGAACGCTACCGCGGACTGCGGCCGGTGGGGACGGGTCTCGGTCTCTCGATCGCGCAGCGCTTGGCGGGCCGTCTCGGTGCGAGTCTGCAGGCCGTCGACCCCCGCGGGGAGGGCGCCGCCTTCCAGCTCGCCCTTCCCGCCATCGTCGACGCCACGCACGGTTCGACGGCCTAGCGCCGGCCCGTTGTCCGCAGCATTGTCGGTCGTCAGCCCTTGCCGCGGCCCCGGACCGCCTTGATCGACATCTGCACCGCGATCGCCACGGCGTAGACGGCGAAGAGCAGGTTGGCGAGGCGCGGATCGATGAGGGCCGCGAGCCATGCGCCGAGCGCCGTCGTGGTGCACGCCGCGAGACCGATGATCCCGGCGGCAAGAAGATCGACGTTGCGTGTGCGCAGGTTGCCGAACGTGCCCGAGATGCCGGTGGGGATCAGCATCAGCAGCGAGGTCCCCTTGGCAACCAGGTCGCTCGTGCCGAACGCGAGCATGAGCACGGGCACCGCGATGACCCCGCCGCCCACGCCGATCAGACCGGCCAGCACCCCGGTGATCAGGCCGAGCAGGAGCAGCAGCGGCCCGGTGACCCAGGTCAGGTCGAGGCCGGCACCGCGGGACGGGATGACGAGGAAGAGGCTGATGATCACGATGACGAGGAACCCGACGAAGCACCAGCGCAGGGCGGTCTGCGAGATCCTCGGCAGCAGCCGCGTGCCGATCTGCGCGCCGAACACGGATCCGAGCGCGAGGATCAGCGCGGGGATCCAGGCCACGGAGCCGTGCACCGCGTAACTGATCACGCCGACGATCGAGGTCGGCACGATCGCGGCGAGCGAGGTGCCCGCGGCGAGACGCTGATCGAAGCCGAGGAGGAGCACCAGCATCGGCACGATGAGGGTGCCCCCGCCGACGCCGAAGAGCCCGGAAAGGAGGCCGGCCGCGAGGCCGATCCCGATGAATGCGACGTAGGCGCGCGTCCCGCGCATCCGTGCGACGACTCCCTCGGCCACGCTCGCTCCTGTCCGCCGCACTCGCGCGCGGCGCGTTCAGCCTAGCCGCCGGGTGGCGCGAGAGCGTCGGCGATGACCGGGCCGACCCCGTGCGGGTCTCCGCCGCTTCTCACCGATCGGCACGAACACCGAACCCCGGTCAGCGCCCTTCGAACCGGGGAGGCCGCTTCTCCTGGAAGGCGGCGAAGCCCTCGCAGTAGTCGTCGGTGTCGCAGAGCGCCGCCTGTGCGGCGTTCTCCTGCCGCATCGACTCCCACAGGCCCAGCCGCTCGTCCCGCAGCGCGGCGACGAGGCGCTTGCTCGCGACGAACGCGGCGGTGGCGCCGGAGGCCGCACGCTCCGCCGCCGCCACGGTGGCGTCGAGCAGCTCGTCGGCCGGGATCGCCTGCGAGAACAGTCCAGCGGCGACGGCCTCGGATCCGCTCATCAGTCGCCCCGTGTAGATCAGGTCGAGTGTGCGATGCGCGCCGAGGCGCTCCACGAACAGCGCGTGCCCGCCCGAGTCGAGCGTGGCGCCGAGGGCGGCGAAGGGGGATCCGATCTTCGCGGTGTCGGCGACGTACACGACGTCGGTCGCGATGAGCAGGCCGAGCCCCACGCCGAGCGACGCGCCCTGCGCGGCCGCGAACGTCGGTGCGGGGAACGCCGACATGCGCTGCAGCACCGGCGTGACGAGCCCGTCCAGGTAGCCCATCACGTCGTCGTCGCGCGGGTCGACGCCCGCGATGTCGCGGCCTGCGCAGAACGCGCGGCCCTCACCGCGGAGCACGAGCGCGCGCACGCCCGCGCGCTCCGCCTCGGCATAGGCATCGCCGAGATCGCGCACCGCCTCCTCGTCGAGGGCGTTGAGCTTGGCGGGGTTGTTCAGCACGACGTGGGCGACGGCGCCGTCGATCGCGAGGTCGATCATGCTTCCTCCTTGGTCCCTGGTTTTGTCGAAGGGGCGGATCCGGCGACCCCTCAGACGTCGTAGTCGACGACGACGCGGTCCGAGGTGGGATGCGACTGGCAGGTGAGGACGTAGCCGCGCTCGAGCTCGTCCTTCTCCAGCGCGTAGTTCTCGGTCATGGTGACGGATCCGTCGACCAGGCGCGCCCGGCAGGTGCCGCACACCCCGCCGGCGCAGGCGAACGGCACATCCGGACGCACCCGCAGCGCGGCGTTCAGGATCGACTCGTTCGCCGCCACCGGACTCTGCACCGTGCCGGCCTGTCCGTCGAGCGTGAACTCGATCGTGCGCACCGGCTCGTCCTCGCGCACCACGACCGGGCGGCCCCCTTCCGGCCGCTCCTGTCCCGGCTCGCCCGTGGTGAACAGCTCGTAGCGGACGTGGGCGGACTCGACGCCGATGTCGGCGAGGACGTCGCGGCACAGCTGCACGAGGTCGAACGGACCGCAGAGGAACCATTCGTCCACGGTGCCGGGCAGCACGAGGCCGTCGAGGATCCCGCGCAGCCGCTCCTCGTCGATCCTCCCGGACAGCAGCGGCGCCGAGCGCTGCTCTCGGGTGAGCACGTGATGCACGGCGAACCGGGCCGGGTAGCGGTCCTTGAGGTCGGCGAGCTCCTCGAGGAACATCACGTCCATGGTGGAGCGGTTCGTGTAGACGAGGGTGAACGCGCTCGACTCCGACCGCGCGAGCACCGTCGCGGCGAGCGCCATCAGCGGAGTGATCCCGGATCCGGCGGCGATGCCGGCGACGTGCGCGCCGTCGAGCGCGTCGAGCGTCGAGGTGAACGCCCCCTGCGGGCTCATCACCTCGATCCGGCTTCCCTGCTGCAGCTCGCTCAGCGCCCACGTGGAGAAGCGGCCGCCGTGGTCGCGCTTGATCGCGACGCTGACCCCGGTCCCTGGGCGGGCCGAAGAACCCGGCGAAGGGCCGGGAGCGGGTGGCCGGCACAGCGAGTAGGAGCGGCGCACTTCGCGCCCGTCGATCTCGGCGCGCAGCGCCACATGCTGTCCGGCCAGGTAGTCGAACTCGCCGGCCAGCTCGGCCGGCACCGCGAACGAGACCTCGATCGCGGTGGCCTCGTCGCCGCTCCAGGTGAGCGGCCGCACCTCCTGCACGGTCAGCGTGTGGAAGCGGGCGCGCCGGCGCGGCGCGACTCCCTTCCCCGGATCCGCCGAGGGATCGGATCCGCCGACCGCGCTGTTGAGCAGCGCGCCCGCGATCCGCTCCGAATCCGTCCCCTCGACGGCCGCGGTCCGCGGCGCCGCGCTCGGATGCCAGAGCGCGGCCATCAGATCACCTTGAAGTGATCGAAGGGCTCGAGGCAGGCTCGGCACTCGTAGAGCGCCTTGCACGACGTGGAGCCGAAGCGGGAGATCTCGCGGGTGTCCAGCGAGCCGCAGCGGGGGCAGCGCACCCCGAGCGCGACCCGGATCGGACCGCGGTGGGCGACACTGCCCGTGGGCGGCGCGATCCCGTACTCGGTGAGCTTGCGCTTGCCGTCCTCGCTCATCCAGTCGGTGGTCCACGCGGGCGAGAGCACCAGGCGAACCTCGACGTGGTCGAATCCGGCGCGGATGAGCGCGAGCTCCACATCGTCGCGGATCGCGTCCATGGCCGGGCAGCCGCTGTAGGTGGGGGTGATGTCGACGCGGATCCGGTCGTCGTCGACCTTCACGTCGCGCAGCACGCCGAGATCCTCGATCGTCAGCACCGGCACCTCGGGATCCTTCACCGCGGCGGCCGCTTTCCAGGCCCGCTCCCGGAGGTCGTGCTCCGCCGCGGCCGGGAGGACCTGCCCGGTCACCACGTCGCCCCCGGGTGCCGTCGGGCCAGCACCTGCATCTCGGCGAGGAGGTGCCCGAGCCCGGTCGCGTGGGATCCGCGCCGTCCGCCGCCGGTCGAGGTCGACCCGGCGGGGATCTCCAGGTCGGCTTCGGCGAACACCGCCGCGACGACCGCGTCGAAGCCCGCGCGCAGGGAGGAGGGGCGCACCGCGGCGTCGCCGAGTCGGTCGATCAGCGGGTCGTCGCGGAACAGCTCGGCGGCGTACGGCCACACGTCGGCGACGGCGCGCACGATCCGGGCACGGGACTCCTCGGTGCCGCCGGCGAGGCGCAGCACCCACTGCACGGCGTGGTCGCGGTGGTAGTCGACCTCCTTGACCGCCTTCTCGGCGATCGCGGCGAAGGTCGCATCCGTGCTGCGGCGCAGGGCGGAGTAGAGCTCGAACATGTATGCGCTGACGAGGAGCTGCCGCGCGATCGTCTGCGCGAAGTCGCCGTTGGGCTGCTCCACGAGCCAGCAGCTGCGGAACCCGGCCTCGTCGCGGAAGTAGGCGAGGTCGTCCTCGCTGCGTCCGTCCCAGGATCCGGCGTAGCGCAGGAAGGAACGGGCGTGGCCGAGCAGGTCGAGCGCGATGTTGCCGAGTGCCACGTCCTCCTCGAGCTCCGGCGCGTAGGTGATCCACGCGCCGAGCTGCTGGGACAGGATCAGGGCGTCGTCGCCGAGCCACAGTGCGTACTCCGCGACATCGGCCGAGGCGGCGCGCGCGCCGGTCCCGGACAGCTCCGCGGCGAGCGCGAGCTCATCGACCGACACGTCGCCGTGCGGGTCGATCGCACGGTCCGGCTCCGGTCCCTGAGCCTGTCGAAGGGCGCTCACAGGTGCGGCACCCCCTCGGACGCCGTGTAGTACACGGCGTGCCGGTAGTTCTTGCCGGCCGGGCTCTCGAAGAACGCGCCCTTGTCATCCGGGTCGCTCGTGGTGATGGCGTCGGCCTGCACGACCCAGATGGAGGTGCCCTCGTTGCGCCGCGTGTAGAGGTCGCGGGCGTTGCGGATCGCCATCTCGGCGTCGGGCGCGTGCAGGGATCCGACGTGCACGTGGCTGAGCCCGCGGTTCGCGCGCACGAACACCTCGAACATGGGCCACAGCTCTTCGGGCGAGGCACCGGGAGCGGTCATCACGCCGCCTCCGCTTCCTTCGGTCCCTGAGCCTGTCGAAGGGACTGCTTCCGGGCGTACTCGGCCGCGGCCTCGCGCACCCAGGCGCCCTCCTCGTGCGCGTCGCGGCGGCGCTGCAGCCGCTCGGCGTTGCACGGGCCGTTGCCACGGACGACCTCGAAGAAGTCGTCCCAGTCGATCTCGCCCATCTCGTAACGTCCGGTCTCCTCGTCGAAGCGCAGCTCCGGATCCGGCAGCGTCACGCCGAGGATCTCGGCCTGCGGCACGAGCATGCCGACGAAGCGCTGGCGCAGGTCGTCGTTCGAGAACCGCTTGATCTTCCACTGCATCGACTGCGCGGAGTTCGGCGACTGGTCGTCCGGCGGTCCGAACATCGCGAGCGAGGGCCAGTACCAGCGGTTCACCGCGTCCTGCGCCATGGCGCGCTGCTCCTCGGATCCCTGCATGAGCGTGAGCAGGATCTCGAAGCCCTGGCGCTGATGGAACGACTCCTCCTTGCAGATCCGCACCATGGCGCGGCCGTAGGGGCCGTAGGACGCGCGGCAGAGCGGCACCTGGTTGCAGATCGCGGCGCCGTCGACGAGCCAGCCGATCGCACCCATGTCCGCCCAGGTCGGCGTCGGGTAGTTGAAGATCGACGAGTACTTCGCCCTGCCGTCGATGAGCTGCTGCATCATCTCCTCGCGGGTGATCCCGAGGGTCTGCGCGGCCGAGTACAGATACAGGCCGTGCCCGGCCTCGTCCTGCACCTTCGCCATCAGGATCGCCTTGCGCTTCAGGCTCGGGGCGCGCGTGATCCAGTTGCCCTCGGGCTGCATGCCGATGATCTCGGAGTGCGCGTGCTGGGAGATCTGCCGGATCAGGGTCTTCCGGTACGCGTCGGGCATCCAGTCCCTCGGCTCGATGCGCTTCTCGTTCTCGATGAGCTCGTCGAACACCTGCTGGGGGTCGACATCGGCCATGAGGGAAGCCTGTGGGGCGGTCATCCTCGACACCTCCTGCGAATTACCTACCGTTCGTCCAGTTATTATGGCACACTCGTATCGTTCGCAGAAGAACGGCCCCCTTCGAAGGAGAAGCGATGACCGAGACGGCTCCCGGCCCCTCGAGCGCCTCCGGGCCCGGCCCGCTGCGGCCGATGATGCGACGGGATCGCGCCTCGGCCGCCCTGGGCATGCGGGTCGAGGCGGATGAGCCCGGCCGCGCCGTCGTGTCGATGCTCGTGCGCGAGGACATGACGAACGGCTTCGACATCACCCACGGCGGTCTCGTCTTCACGCTCGCCGACACGGCGTTCGCGATCGTCTGCAACGAGGACGAGCGGGTCACGGTCGCGGGCGGCGCCGACATCACGTTCCTCAAGTCCACCAGGGCCGGCCAGACGCTGACCGCGACGGGGGTGCGCCGGGCGCGCAACGGCCGCACCGGCCTCTACGACATCACCGTGACCGACGAGACCGGCGACGTGGTCGCCGAGTTCCGCGGCCGCTCGATCACCACCGACCGCCCCTTTCCCGACGAGGAGCCCTCATGACCGACGCCGTCGTCGACGCCGCCCGCGACCGGGACGCCACCGCGCTGTCCCTCGACGAGCTGCGGGCGCTGCAGCTCGAGCGCCTGCAGTGGTCCGTGCACCACGCCTACGAGAACGTGCCGTTCTCGCGCCTGGCCTTCCAGAAGGCCGGGATCCATCCCGATGACATCCGCACCCTCGCCGACGTCGCCCGGCTGCCGTTCACGACCAAGAGCGATCTGCGCGAGTACTACCCGTTCGGCATGTTCGCGGTGCCGATGGCTGACGTGCGCCGGATCCATGCGTCCTCCGGCACGACCGGTCGACCGACCGTGGTGGGCTACACGCAGGAGGATCTGGACAACTGGGCAGAGCTCGTCGCTCGCTCGCTGCGCGCCGCGGGCGTGCAGCCGGGCTGGAAGGTGCACAACGCGTACGGCTACGGCCTGTTCACCGGCGGTCTGGGCGCGCACGCGGGCATCGAGCGGCTCGGCGCGACGGTGATCCCGATGTCGGGCGGGCAGACGGCCAGGCAGGTGCAGCTGATCCACGACTTCGAGCCCGATGCGATCATGTGCACGCCCACGTATCTGCTCACGATCGCCGACGCGCTGGAGGCGGCGGGGATCGATCCGCGTTCGACGTCGCTGAAGGTCGGGATCCTGGGTGCTGAGCCGTGGACGAACGAGATGCGCCGCCAGATCGAGCAGCGGCTGAACATCGACGCCGTCGACATCTACGGGCTCAGCGAGGTGATGGGCCCGGGAGTGGCGATGGAGGCGGTGGCCACGAAGGACGGCCCGCACATCTGGGAAGACCACTTCCTGCCGGAGATCATCGACCCGGAGACCGGCGAGCCAGTGCCCGACGGCCAGCCGGGCGAGCTCGTGTTCACCTCGCTCACCAAGCAGGCCTTCCCGGTGATCCGCTACCGCACCCGCGACCTCACCCGGCTGCTGCCCGGATCCGCATACCCCGCCATGCGCCGGATGGAGAAGATCACCGGCCGTGACGACGACATGATCATCCTGCGCGGCGTGAACCTGTTCCCGACCCAGATCGAGGAGATCGCGCTCGGGATCGAGACGCTCACCCCGCACTTCATCCTCGAGCTGACCCGGCAGGGTCACCTGGACGCGCTCACCGTGCGGATCGAGCGGCATCCCGACATCGACGCCGCCACCGCCGTGGCCGCCGCCGAGGTGCTGAAGCTGCGGATCAAGACGTCGATCGGCACCTCGGTCGACGTCACGATCGAGGAGCCCGGATCCCTCCCCCGCAGCGAGGGCAAGTACAAGCGCCTCTACGACCTGCGCTGAAGACGACGGGGGATCCTCAGCCGGGACTCGAGAACTCCTCGACCGCCTGCCGCCCCGCGTTCGCGGCGCGATCGAGAAAGCCCGAGATGACCTGAAGCTCAGCCGGCGAATAGTCGGCGCAGACCGCATCCAGCTGCGCGTTCATGCCTTCGTAGTGGCGGAAGACCTCGGCCATGGCGTCCGGACGCGCCGAGACGAGCACTCCGCGTCGGTCGGCGTCGTCCCGCTGGCGCCGCACCCAGCCGCCCTTCTCCAGCCGGTCGATCACCCCGGTCATGGTCGACGGATGCACGCCGGCCCGTCGTGCGAGGGCGCTGGGGCTGGCCGGTCCGTGCTGGGCGAGGAAGTCGAGGCAGTCGAGATCGATGTCCCGCAGCTCCACCTGCGTCGAGACGTGATGCGAGAGCAGCGCGATCTGGTTGTTCACCTCGCGGAAGCGCCGCTTGAGCTCGCTCGTGATGCGTCGCCGGGTGCGCGCGTCCTCGGGGTCGACCAGGTCCATTCCCGTCACTCTAGTCGATCTCGAATTCATATAGTATGGTTTTCGTATTATACGAATTCAGTCCTAATGACGAAAGGGACGCCCCATGAACATCGTGGTCTTCGGAGCGAACGGACCGACGGGGCGCCTCGTGGTGCGGCTCGCCCTGGATGAGGGGCACCGCGTCACCGCCGTCACGCGATCTCCCGGCTCCTTCCCGCTCGCCCACCCGGCGCTGCGCGTCGAGCCCGGCGACGTCTTCGACACCGATTCCGTGCACCGCGCGATCGCCGGTCATGACGCCGTCCTCTCCGCGCTCGGGGTCCCGTACTCCCGGGAGGAGATCACCACGTATTCGACGGGTGCCCGCGCGATGCTGAGCGCCATGTCGGCGCACGGAGTCCGTCGGCTGGTCTGCGTCAGCTCGAGCGCGGTCGACGTCGAGGCCGGACCGCACGGCGGCTTCTTCTTCGAGCACGTACTGCAGCCGTTCGTCACCGGCGTCCTCGGCAGGACCCTCTACGACGACATGAAGCGGATGGAGCGTGTCGTCGCCGCGAGCGACACGGACTGGACGGTGATGCGCCCGTCCGGCCTGTTCGACGCCGCGGCCGTGAGCGACTACCGCACCGCCGAGCGGTATCTGCCGCAGAAGTTCACTGCCCGCGTCGACCTCGCCGACGCGATGCTTCGCCAGATCGACGACCGCCGCCACCTGCGCACCACGGTCGCCGTCGGTACGGTCTCCGGAACGCCGAGCGTGGCTCGGCTCATGATGCGCGAGGCCTTCAAGAGGCCTCCCCGCGCGGTGCTGGGCAACGCCTGAGCCCTCTCGATCCGTGCCGCGAGCTCGAACCGGATCCGTGCTCAGTCCTCGGCGCCCTTCGCGTCGTCGCTTCGCTCCGTGCTCGGGACGAGCTGCTTCTCCACCAGGGTCAGCACGTCGTAGGTCGCCACGACCTCGTCGCGCTGGTTGTGGATCACGGCGTCCCAGCGCACCTCGCCGTACGCGTCGGTCTCGCGCGGGGTGATCTGCTTGGCGGTGAGCGTCACCCGGATCGCGTCGCCCGGCTTCACCGGCGTCACGAAGCGCAGGTTCTCCAGGCCGTAGTTCGCGAGCACCGGCCCCGGCTCTGGCGAGACGAACAGGCCCGCCGCCCACGACACCAGCAGGTAGCCGTGCGCCACGCGGCCGCCGAAGAACGGGTTCGCCGCGGCGGCCTCCTCGTCCATGTGCGCGTAGAACGTGTCGCCCGTGGAGTGCGCGAACGCCTCGATGTCCGCGAGCGAGAGCTCGCGCAGGCCCGATTCGACCTGGTCGCCGAGGCGCAGTTCGGCGAGCGATTTGCGGAAGGGGTGCACCGCCCTGTCCGTCCCCGCGCCGGTGTGCCACACGCCGGTGATCGCGGTGAGGATCTCGGGCGTGCCCTGAATCGCGGTGCGCTGCATGAAGTGCCTGACCGCGCGGATCCCGCCCAGCTCCTCTCCCCCGCCGGCACGACCGGGGCCGCCGTGTACGAGGTGCGGGACAGGCGAGCCGTGCCCGGTCGAGGTGCGCGCGTCGTCCCGGTTCAGGAACAGCACGCGGCCGTTGTACGCCGCGATGCGGGTGAGCAGCTCGGTCGCGACCGCCGGATCCTTCGTCGCGACGCTGGTGACGAGGGATCCGCCGCCGCGGCCGACCAACTCCGCCGCCTCCTCGAGGCTGCCGTAGCCGAGCACGCTGGCGACCGGGCCGAACGCCTCGACCTCGTGCACCGCCCTCGCGGTCGTGTCGGCGAAGCCGACGAGGATGGGCGCGACGAAGGCGCCCTCCGGCGCCAGGCCGATGCTGCCGTCCGCCCGGACGACCTCCGGCGCGTCGGTGGATCCCAGCAGCAGCTCGCCGCCGGCGGCCCGCAGCGCAGAGACCTGGCGCAGCACTTCCTCGCGCTGCTCGGCCGAGACGAGCGGCCCCATGGTGACGCCCTCGGCATGCGGGTCGCCGATCACGACCCGCTCGGCGATCTTCGCCTGCAGCGCCGCCACGAGCGGATCCACGAGCTCGGCCGGCACGATCGCACGGCGGATCGCTGTGCACTTCTGGCCGGCCTTGGTGGTCAGCTCGATCATGAGCTGCTTGACGTAGGCGTCGAACTCGGGGGTCTCGGGCGTCGCGTCCGGACCGAGCACGGAGGCGTTGATCGAGTCGGTCTCGCTCGTGAAGCGCACGTCGTCCGAGGTCTGTGCGCGCAACCGCGCCGCGGTCGACGCGCTGCCCGTGAACGCGACGAGGTCGCCGAGGCGCAGCAGGTCGAAGATCCCGGGCAGGGATCCGCTGACCAGTTGCAACGATCCGTCCGGCAGCAGCCCCGAGTCGACCAGGATCCGCACCCACGCCTCCGCGATGTAGGCCGTGGGCGTCGCCGGCTTCACGATCGACGGGACGCCGGCGAGGAACGCGGGGGCGAACTTCTCCAGCGCCCCCCACATCGGGAAGTTGAAGGCGTTGATCTGCACCGCGACGCCGGGCAGGCGGGTGTAGACGTGGCGGCCGAGGAAGGATCCGTCCTTCGACAGCGGCTCGACCGGTCCGTCGAGGAGCACGGTCGCGTTCGGCAGCTCCCTGCGTCCCTTCGACGAGTAGGTGAACAGCACCCCGATGCCGCCGTCGATGTCGCTGAGCGAGTCGCGCACGGTCGAGCCGGACGCCTTGGAGAGCTCGTACAGCTCGTCCCTGTGCTCGTTCAGCACGGTCGCCATCTGCTTCAGCAGCAGTGCGCGCTGATGGAAGGTCAGGGCCCCGAGGCTCTGCTGGCCGACCGTGCGCGCGTACTCGACCGCGCCGGCGAGATCGATGCCGGCCGAGTCGACGCGGACGATCTCGGCGCCGGTCGACGCGTCGCGGACGATCGTGCCGTCGTCCGAGGCGGAGGTCCACCACGCGCCCTGAAGGTAGCTGGGCAGCAGTTCGGTCATCGTCACTCGCTCCATTCGTAGAATCCGCGGCCGGTCTTGCGGCCCAGGTGGCCGTCCGCGACGAGGTCGCGCAGCAGCTGCGGCGGCGCGAAGCGCTCGCCGAGCGCGGCGTGCAGCTCCTCGGCGATGCCGAGTCGCACATCCAGCCCGATGATGTCCGTCGTGCGGAGAGGTCCGGTGGGGTGCCGGTAGCCGAGTTCCATCGCCGCGTCGATGTCGGCCGCCGTGGCGACCCCCTCCTCGAGCATCCTGATCGCCTCCAGCGCGAGCGCGACGCCGAGCCGGCTCGACGCGAACCCGGGGACGTCGGCGACCACGATGGCGGTCTTGCCGAGGGCGGCGACCCAGTTCCTGGCGTCGGCGACGAGCTCCTGGTTCGTGGAGGCGCCGACGACGATCTCGACGAGCACCGAGGCGGGCACCGGGTTGAAGAAGTGCAGCCCGAGGAAGCGCTCCGGGTGCTCCAGCGATGCGGCGAGGTCGTCGATCGAGATCGAGGAGGTGTTCGAGGCGATCGCCGCGGTTGTCGGGACGGCGGCCTCGACTCGGCGCAGGCTGTCGGCCTTGAGCGCGCGTTCCTCGGGCACGGCCTCGACCACGAGGTCGCGATCGGCGAACAGCGCGGCATCCGTGCCGGTCTGCAGCGCCGCGGCGAGCTCGTCGAAGACGCGGTCGGTGCTGCCGCGCTCGATGGAGCGGCGCAGGCTCTCCCTGACGCGCTCCCCCGCCGCGATCGCGGATGCCTCGTCGCGCTCGACGACGACGACCCGGGATCCGGCGAGCAGGAACGCGTGCGCGATGCCCGCGCCCATGCGTCCGCCGCCGAGCACGCCGACGCGCTCGGGCGCCGTGGGGTCCACTCCGCTCATCGGCGGATCCTCCGTTCCAGGAAGGCGGTCATCCGCCGATGCTTCTCGGGGCTCTCGAACAGCTCGGACTGCAGCTCCAGCTCGATCTCCGGATGCCGGTCCGGCCTGGCGAGCAGCGCGGTCTTGGTGTGCCGGGTGGCGAGCGGATCGTTTGCGGCGATGCGGTCCGCGATCGCGTGCGCGGCGGCGAGGAGGTCCTCCGGCTCGTGCAGCGACGACAGCAGACCCCACTCGAGCGCCTGCCGGCCGGTGAGGATGCGGCCGGTGAGCAGCAGCTCCGCCGCCCGCGCCTCCCCCACGATCTGCGGCAGCCGCCACGTCGCTCCGGCCGCGGCGATGATGCCGAGCCCGGTCTCGGGGTTGCCGATGCGCGCGGACGGCGTGCCGATGCGGATGTCGGCGGCGTAGGCGAGCTCCGCGCCCCCGCCCAGCGCGTAGCCGTCGACCGCGGCGATCACGGGCATCGGCAGCTGCCGGATGCGCCGGAACGCGGTCGTGTTGATGCCGGCCCGCGCATCCTGCGCACGCCGGTCGCGGAGCTGGGCGATGTCGGCGCCGGACGCGAAGACGCCGCCGGCTCCCCTGAGGATCAGGATCCGCGGATCCGCCTCCAGCTCGGCGCAGAGGGCGTGCAGGGCGTCGATCATGGCCTGGTCGATGGCATTGCGGACGTCCGGGCGGTCCAGCGTCGCGGTGACCCGGGCGGCGGCGCGCTCGATGCGCAGGATGTCGGGCCCGGATCCGTGCGTGGACGACGAAGCGCTGGTCATCGTCACACCCGCTCCAGGATCATCGCGGTGCCCTGGCCGACGCCGACGCACATCGTGGCGAGGCCGTAGCGGGCGCCCTCGCGCTCCATCCGGCCGAGGAGCGTCACCAGGATCCGGCAGCCGCTCGAGCCGAGCGGATGGCCGAGCGCGATCGCGCCGCCGTCCGCGTTCACGATCTCCGGATCCAGGCCGAGCCTTCGCATCGAGGCGAGGGACTGGGTCGCGAAGGCCTCGTTCAGCTCGACGGCTCCGAGATCCGCGATCGTGAGCCCGGCCTTCGCGAGGGCCTTCTGCGTCGCGGGGACGGGACCGAGCCCCATGATCTCGGGGGCGAGTGCGGCGGAGGCCGAGGCGACGATGCGCGCCCGCGGCACCAGTCCGTGCCGCTCGATCGCGGCGGATCCGGCGACGACGACCGCTGAAGCGCCGTCGTTCAGCGAGGACGCGTTGCCCGCGGTGACGACGGATCCGCCGGCGACCACCGGACGGAGCCCGGCCAGCACTTCGAGCGTGGTGTCATGGCGCGGCCCCTCGTCGGTGTCGACCGGCCCGCCCCGCGGGCTCTGCACCGCGACGATCTCCGCCGTGAGACGTCCGGCATCGATCGCGGCGATCGCCCTCTGGTGACTGCGCAGCGCGAACGCGTCCGCGTCCTCCCGGGTGATCCCGTCGACGCGCGCCACCTCTTCGGCGGTCTCCGGCATCGAGAACGTCGCCTTGTCCCGGGCCGCGAGGCGCGGGTTGACGAAGCGCCAGCCGATCGACGTGTCGAACGCCTCGCCCGGCTTGCCCCAGGCGCGCTGCGGCTTGGCCTGCACCCAGGGCGCGCGGGTCATGGACTCCGCACCGCCGGCCACCATCGCGTCGGCGTCGCCGGCCCGGATTGCCTGCGCGGCGAGCGCCACCGCGGACATGCCGGACGCGCACAGCCGGTTGACGGTGAGCCCGGGAACGGTGTCGGGCAGCCCGGCCAGCAGGGCGGCCATCCGTGCGACGTTGCGGTTGTCCTCGCCCGCCTGGTTCGCCGCCCCCAGGATGACCTCCTCGACCGCGTCGTCCGGCAGCCCCGCCCTGTCGACGGCCTCGCGGACCACGAGCGCGGCCAGGTCGTCCGGGCGCACGTCCGCGAGCGCTCCCCCGTAACGGCCGACCGGCGTGCGCACGCCGCCGATGAGGTAGGCCTCGGACATCGTCATCCTCTCGGGTCGTCGTCGCGCGGGTGTCCGCCGGGCGGATCCCGCCGATCCGATTCCCAACCGATCGTTCAGTAAAAGGATGGCAGACCGAGGCGCGCCCGGCAAGTCCGCACCGTCGCCGGTGGCAGAATGATGCGGATGAGCACCGGATCCGCGAACGCGCCGGAGACCGCCCCCGCGGCGGAGGCCCCGAGCACCGCGGAGGCCCCGAACACGGCCGAGGCCGCCGCCGAGGCGGTGCCGCGCGTTCGACGCGGGCGGCCGGGATACGACAGGGCTCAGGTGCTCGAGATCGCGGTACGGCTGTTCAACGAGCAGGGCTACGACGCCACCAGCGTGTCGTCGCTCGCCGAAGAGCTGGGTCTCAGCAAGGCGGCGATGTACCACCACTTCGCCTCCAAGGAGCAGATCCTCGAGATCGCCCTCGACGACGCCCTCAGCGGCCTGGAGGCCGTGCTCGACGGGGCGCTCGCGGACGAACGGCTCCCCGCCGCGACCCAGCTCGTGACCGTGATCGAGGGCGCCGTGCACGTGCTCGCGAGCCGGCTTCCGCAGGTCACGCTGCTGCTGCGCGTGCACGGCAACAGCGAGATCGAGCGCGCCGCACTGGAGCGCCGCCGGATCTTCGATCAGCGCGTCGCGCGTCTCGTGGAGACGGCGCAGCGCGAGGGCGTGCTGCGCGCGGACATCCGCCCCTCGGTGGCCACTCGCCTGATGTTCGGCATGATCAACTCGATCATCGAGTGGTACCGGCCCGGGCACACGTCGTTGACCGCCGACAAGCTCGCCGCGGACGTCACCCGTGTGATCTTCGACGGCCTGCGGGCGGGCTGAACGCGGATGCCCGCCCGGCGTCACCGCCGGACGGGCATCGAAGCGGGCGCTTGCGCGCCTCGGGAACCGCTCGTCAGAGCTCCTGCTCGACCACGCGCGGGTTCGGCTCCGGCGCCTCGCGGTTGTCGAGGAGACGGAACAGCACCGCGGCGATCGCGGCGCCGACCAGTGGAGCCACGATGTACAGCCACAGGTTCGCCCAGTCGAACTGGCCGCTGATCGAGAGGCCGAGCGCGACGGCGGGGTTGAACCCGCCGCCCGAGATGCCGCCCACCGCGACGGCGCCGACGAAGACCGTGCCGCCGATCGCGAGGCCGTAGAACGAGTTGACCTCGTTGTCCTTCGAGGTCGCGACGTTCAGCACGACCCAGACGAGCGCGAGGGTGACCAGCGCCTCGACCAGGAAAGCCGGGCCGACCTGGATCTTGGTCGGCGCTGCCGCGTGCGGCCACACCGCGAAGCTGACCAGCGCGGCGAGGGCGCCGCCGACGAACTGCGCGACGACGTACAGGACGAAGTCGACGACGCTCATCGCGCCGCGGATCAGGACGCCGAGCGACACGGCCGGGTTGAGGTGCGCGCCGGAGATGTGGCCGGCGGCGTACACGAGGACCATCAGGGTGAGGCCGATCGCTAGAGCCGTGAGCGGGCTCTTGCTGTTGACCGCGCCGATGATGCTGAACACGAAGAGGAACGTCGAGATCGCCTCAGCGAGTGCGCTCCGAGCAGTACCAGTCATGACGTATGCCTTCTCTTGTCAGGTCAGGGTGAGGGCGGACGCGCTCCGCCCCGGCACGCCGACCGGCGCACCCTGGATAACGGAGCCAGAATACCGGTTTCCTGTCAATCCGCTGGGAGCCGCAGCAGGAAACGGCGGATCCGCGAAAAACCCTTGACCGGGGCCCCGATCGATCATACAATTTCATCATCCAGAACTTCTATTCCACATTTCGGAATAACCAACATGACCGAGAGAAGGCGATGATGCCCAAGACCACGAGCACCCCCGGACAGCGCCTCGCGGCGGTCTACCCGCTGATCGATGTCGACCCGGACTTCCACATCCCCGCGCGTCGGGAGAGCCGTGTGGTGCGCTTGCTCCGCGCCGCCTTCGGCCGCCCGCGTCCCGCCGCGGGCTGAGACCCCGTCCGGGGGCCAGCGTCGTCCTCCGGTACGGCCCCGACTCGGTGCCCCGCCGAGCCGGCGTTCCCTACTCGGTCCGCACGCCGTCGGCCGGACCGATCCGCGCGTGACCGGCGTTTCGGAGCCGAATGGTCGCGTTCTCGTCGATGCTCGTCCTGACCTGGCCGACATCCCCCGTGCCCTCGAGTGCGGCCCAGAAGATGAAGGGCAGGAACAGCGTGCGGATGAGCATCGCCCACCCGGCCTTCGGCAGTCCGATCCGGCCGCCGTCGCTCATCCTGACCAGACGCGTCCCGGCGAGGAGCGCCCCGAGCGCCCGGCCGTCGCGATAGCACCAGCCGTACAACAGCGGCAGGATGACCAGGAGCAGCAGCGCGACCACCGCGCCGCCGGCCGGTGCGTACGGGTCCGACGAGCGCGCGGCAGTGAGGACGCCGAGCCCGATCGCGGCCCCGTCGACGAGGACCGTGTCGATGAGCCACGCGAGCACGGCCGCGGAAACGGTCGCTTCGACGTAGAGGCTGCCATCGGCATGCGCTTTGAGCCGCTTCGCTGGGGCGTCACCCAGCAGCGGTGCGAGCTGCACGCGCAGCCGGGCGAGGGCGGACCGAGCCTCCTCAGCGGGCTTCAGCGGGATTTCGGGACCGACGCTCACAGCATCAACCCTAGGACAGTACCGAGCCGATCGGCTTGGTACGGAATCCCCAACCCGAGCGGCGGGCGCACCGGGCGTCGCTCGCGCCTGCTGCCAGGTGGTCCAGAGCGTCCGACCGGTAGCCTTCCTCTCGGGATGACGACCTGATCGGATGGGCAGATGGACACGACGCCGAAGCTGAGGGCCGAAGGGCACGGGCGGGCCGTGGTCCAGTCGCGGGCGATCGCCAAGCGCGAGCAGCTGCTGCTCGGCGCGGCCGCCGTGTTCGACGAGGTCGGCTACGCCGCCGCCAGCCTGTCGATGATCGAGCGCCGCTCCGGGGTTTCCCGGGGCGCCATGTACTTCCAGTTCACGACCAAGCGCGAGATCGCCGACGCGGTCATCGACGAGCAGCACGCGACGTCGAGCCGCCTCGTGGTGGCCGCCGCAGGCACGGGCGCCGGCCCGGTCGAGCAGATCGTGATGATGTGCCACGGCCTTGCCGCGCAGATCGTCGACGATCCCGTCGTGCGCGGCGGCATCCGGCTCACCATGGAGCTGGCGTTCGACGACGAGGGCCCGGTGCGCCCCTACGTCGGCTGGATCGACGTCATGGCCGACCTGCTCGGACGGGCTCAGGCCTGCGGGGACGTGCGCTCCGAGATCGTCGCCGTCGACGCCGCGCGGGTTCTTGTCTCGGCGTTCACCGGCACGCAGCTGGTCTCGCACGTGCTGGACCGGCGCGCCGACCTCTCCCGCCGCGTCGACGACCTGCTGCGCATCTTCCTTGCGGGCATCATGACCGATGCGCGTCGCGAACGGATCGACGACGTGCTGGCCGCGCGCTGCTGAGCTGACCCGCCTCATGGGCTCGCGGCGACCGCACTCGCCGCGACACAAGAACACCTCCACAGGATCCGCGGGACTCCGCGGTGTGGAGGTGAACTCTGTAGCAGCAGCGGGGCTTGAACCCGCGACCTCACGATTATGAGTCTTGCGTCTCCCCGAGCAGGGCATTGATCTGCACGATGAGCTCCGGAATTCGATGACGTGCCGCGGTCCAGACGACGCCATCGTCGACCACCGCATAGCCGTGCGCGAGCACGTTCCGCAGCCCGACGATGCGGTGGAGGTCGGGGATCGCGGCAGCAGTCTCCGGATCGTGCTTCCGCAGATTCCCGAGCGCCTCGCCGACGATCTCCAATTGCCGTTCGACCGCAGAGCGATGAAGTGCGTCCTGACGATAGGTGTCTTCGTCGAGATCGGTGATGAACTCGCTCACCCGCCGAGCAGCCTCTCCAGCATCCCAGAGGAACGCTGACGATTCAGGCCGCATAGAGTTCCTCGGCGGTCGCGAAGGCACGCTCTCGGAAGTAGGGATTGCGCACGGCCTTGGCCATCACGAGATCGACCGGGCGCCCGAAGATCTGCTCCAGGTCCTCCTTCAGGCCGAAGTACGCATCGAACGTATCGCCCGCCTCAGTCGAGAGGTCTACGAGCACGTCGACATCGCTGTGCTCCGGATCGAACCGTTCCGTCACCGCCGACCCGAAGACGCGAAGGCGCTGAACACCGCGAGTCCGCGCAACGCGCGCGATCTCTTCTCTGTCCACGTCGATCTTCAACGCCATGGCTCCGAGTGTACCGACGGAGGCACGAAAAAACCCCGTCGAGGACGGGGTTTGAAAGTAGCAGGAGCGGGGCTTGAACCCGCGACCTCACGATTATGAGTCGTGCGCTCTCACCAACTGAGCTACCCTGCCGCACGGCATCCACATGGATACTGTGAGCCCCGAGTCAGGATTGAACTGACGACCCCTTCCTTACCATGGAAGTGCTCTGCCACTGAGCTATCGGGGCGTGCTGCCCCGGAGGGCAACCAGACGAGAATACCAAAGATTCGGCGCTCGGCTAAATCGGGCCCGGCAGACCCTGCCTCAGGGGGCGAGACCCGTTTCCGGCACCACGGGAGCGCACGGCATCCTTCACCGAGACCCTCCGCAGTGACGGCGCCGCGCGGCATTTCAGCGCGGCTCCGGGGCTCAGGTCTCCTGCAGGATCCGGCGTTCCAGCTCTGCGACGAGGTCGGCACTGCCGGCCAGGCACAGCCGCCGGATGATCGTCGGTGCTTCCGGCCGGAGGAATCGTCCGCCCGCCTCCTCGACGAGCAGGGCGCCGGCGGCGAAGTCCCACGGCTGCAGGCCGCGTTCGAAGTACCCGTCCAGCCGGCCTGCGGCGACGTAGGCGAGATCGGTCGCCGCACTGCCGCCTCGGCGCAGGTCGCGGGCGATCGGCATCACCCGTCCGACGACCTCGAGGTCGCCGGCGTGCGTGCTCGGGTCGTAGCCGAAGCCGGTCGCCAGCAGGGCGCCCGCCTCACCCGCCTCCGCGATCCGCAGGCGCGCACCGTCGACGTACGCGCCCTCGTGGCGCGCGGCGGAGAACATCTCCCCCACGACCGGGGAGTTCACCGCGCCCGCGAGCGCGGTCCAGTCGTCGGGGCCGACGCCCTCGACGGCGGCGATGCTCACCGCGTAGAGCGGAATGCCGGTCGCGTAGTTCACGGTGCCGTCGATCGGGTCGACCACCCAGGTGATGCCGCTGGTCCCCGAGCCCGTGCCCGATTCCTCGCCGAGGAATCCGTCGTCGGGCCTGGCCGCGGTGAGCCGCGTGCGGATCAGCGCCTCGACCTCCCGGTCGGCGTCGGTCACGATGTCGGCGAGAGAGCTCTTGGTCGCGGCGAGCGTCACGCCCTCGGCACGCCGCCGCCGGGCGAGCTCCCCGGCCTCGCGGGCGATCTCGATCGCGAGATCGCTCAGTTCGAGCGGCGAGATCACGAGATCGGCGGCACGGGCGGCGCAGGCGGGAAGGCAGGTGCTGCCGGAGCAGGGCGAGGTGCGTCCGGCGCAGGCGCGCCGGGTGCCGCACCCGCGGGACCCTGTGCGACGGCATCCTTTGCGACAGCGGCCTGCTGTGCGTCCGGCCCCGACGGTGCGTACGGCTCCCCGCCCGGCCGAAGCTGGGCGGCGGACTGCTCCGGCTGAGGGAGAGCCTGCTGCGGCACGCCCGGCTGCGGCTGCGCGGACGCCTGGGGTGCAGGGAAGACTGTCGCGCCCGGCGCGGGAACGCCGGTGTAGTACGCGTTCCAGTCCGGGTTCCCGTCCGGCAGCATCGGCAGCGGGGTGCGCGCGTCGGCGTAGGTGGGCCACGGCTGCGCGGCCGCGGTCGGATAGGCGACCGTCGCGGGCGCCGCGTACGGCACCAGGGGCGGCGCGGCGGCGGTCGGGCGCTTAGGCGCGAACAGTGCGTTCAGCAGCGGGATGAGCATGGTGCCGACCGCAGCGAGGATCGTGAGCGCGACCACGATCCGCCAGTACAGCTCGTCGTAGTGGAACGTGTGCGGGAAGGTGAGGAAGAACACCAGCATCGCCACGAGCAGCCCGAGGAACACGAAGGTGGCGTACACGATCACGCGGGTCAGCACCGTGACGTGCCGTCGGGCGGCGCGCTGGAACAGCCGCACGTGCAGCAGTGCCAGCTGCAGGATCCCGACCACGAGCACCAGCTGGAAGAACCGCTCCATCCCCCCGAAGTACTCGGTGTCGTCGGGCAGCCAGATCTTGACCGCGCCGACCAGCAGCGCGATGATCCACGAGATCATGCTGAGCAGCGACACCCAGTCCTGACGGTTGGGTGCGAGCCCCGCCTCGAGGATCGCGATCCCGGCGAAGCCGGCGAGCAGCACGATGGTCAGGAACGCCCGGCCGATCAGGCCCTGCTGATCCCCGAGCAGCACCCACACCACGCACACCAGCGCGGCGGCGACGAGCGCGCCGATCGCGATCCAGATGGCTCCGCGGATCAGCAGAGACGTGTTCGGTTTCGACTTCTCGGGCGCGTGTGCGTTCGTCATGGGTCCCCGTTCCTCCGGTGTGCTCTCATCCTCGCACGGCGGGGATCCTCACCGCGGAGGCCGTCGAGAACCGTGGAGAACTCCGCGGGCCGGCGGGCTGTGCGGGGCGGGCGTCGTGGTCAGCGCCCGGCCGAGCGGGCCGCGAACGCGGCGATGAGCGCCTGCGCCTCGGATCCTCCGAACGCCGCGGCGATCGTGCGGGCCTCCTCGTCCAGCTGCCCCTGGAACGTGCGGTCCTGCCGGGAGCGGATCAGGCGCTTCGCCTCCCCGTAGGCGCGGAACGCGCCGGACAGCCAGAACCGGGCGAGCTCCTCGGCGCGCGTGCGCACGGCGGCGGCGATCGTCTCGGCGTCCCCTTCGCCGATCGCCTCGGCCGCGATGCCCCACTCCACCGCCTCGGCCGCGGAGAGCAGCCGGTCCGTGAGCAGCAGCTGCAGGGCGCGCCGCTCCCCGACCGTGCGGGCGAGCTGGGCGCTGACGGAGAGGTCAGGGGTGAGACCGACGTTGGCGTAGCGGCTGCCGATCTTCGAATCGGCGCCGATGACCGCATAGTCGCTCGCGAGCAGGAGCCCCAGCCCTCCGCCCGCGGTGGTCCCGTGCGCCGCCGCCACGACCGGCACCGACGAGGAGGTGAGCGCGCTGATGCCGGAGTGGATGACCTTCGCGAGCCTCTCGATGTCGCCGCCGCCGGCGAGAGAGGTGGCCATGTCGATGACGTCGCCGCCCGCGCAGAACGCCCGCCCCTCGCCTTCGATGAGGATCACGCCCACCGCGCTGTCCCCGGTCGCGCGGGCGGTGACGTCGGCCCAGGCCCCGGCGAGCTCGGCGTTGAAGGCGTTCAGCCGGTGCGGGCGGTTCAGCGTGATCCGGGCGAGGCCGTCCTCGACGCGGTAGTGCAGCGGCTCGGTCATGGGTGACTCCCTCGGGATCGGCGGCGATCGAGCGGCCCGCAGGCCGCCCGATCAGCCTACCCGCGCTCGCGCGGACGGTGGCACCGAGTCTCAGTCGACGTGAGCCTGAGGTTCAGTCGTCGCCGAGCACCGCGGCGACGAAGGCGTGCACGCGGCGGTGCGTGCCGTCGAGGCGGCGGTCGACGTGCCGCTCCGCGCGGATCTCGTTCGGGGCGAGCGGCGGGGCCAGTCGCACGCTCTCGTGGCAGGAGAGGTCTGCGCATATGTAGGTGCCGACCGTGGATCCGCGGCGCCCGGCCTCTCCCCCGCGGCGGGCGGCGAACAGCGCGATCTGGTTGCCCGGCTGCATCGTGTGGCAGAGGTTGCACATGCCGGAGCGGGCCCTGGTCGGATCCGCGGCACGCAGCACGATCCCCACCGGCTCGCCGTCGCGCTCGATGACGATGCAGCCGTTCTTCGCCGCGACCGGGTCGCGCCAGGCGAAGAAGTCGAGGTAATCCCATTCCGCGAGCAGCAGGTCGTGCGGCATCGCGATCTGCGCCACCTCCTCGGCGGTGGCGTTGCGGAACGACGCCCGGATCTGGTCTTCGGTGAGCGCACGCATGAAGACCAGTCTAGGAAGGCGTCGCCTCACCGCTCCAGGACGACCGCCATGCCCTGTCCGACGACGATGCGGATCGCGGCGACGGCCACCCCGCCGCACTGACGTCGGGAAACATCTCGTCGATCACGCCGCGCCGTCCTCGGCGAGCACGCGGCCGGCGATCCGGAACGCGGTGTTGGCCGCCGGCACGCCGGCGTACACGGCGGACTGCAGGATCACCTCGCGGAGTTCGCCGACGGTGAGCCCGTTGCGCAGGGACGCGCGCACGTGCATCGCGAACTCCTCCTCGTGCCCGAGCGCGATGAGCGAGCTCAGCACGGCGATCGAGCGGGACCGGCGGTCCAGCCCGGGCCGGGACCACACGTCCCCCCAGGCGACGCGGGTGATGAAGTCCTGGAAGTCGGCGGTGAAGTCGGTCGCGGCGGCGGTCGCACGGTCGACGTGCGCGTCGGAGAGCACGGCGCGGCGCACGGCCATGCCCTGCTCCCTGCGCTCGGCGTCGGACAGTCCCTCGTCGGCGGTCATGGTCGGGTCCTCTCTGCGGCGGCGGGCTCGGCGTCGCCCGGTTCAGCCGCGACGGGCTCGGCGTGGGCGGCGGCGAAGAAGTCGTCGAGCAGCGCGGCGGTCGTCTGCGGCTGCTCCGCGGGCGGCAGATGGGCCGCATCGCGCACCTCGAGGACGTCTCCGTGCCGCACCCCCTCCGCGACCTCCCTCGCCTTGCTCTCCGGGGCGACCTGGTCGTGCTCTCCCCACAGGGCGAGCACGGGGACGTCGATCGCGCCCAGCCGGTCGCGGACGTCGAACACGGCGAGCGCCTCGCAGCACAGCGCATAGCTCTCGTCGTCGGCGTCCTGCAGGGTGTGCAGCAGCCGGCCGGTGAGCTCGGGATCGCGCGCGATCGACTCCGGCGCGAACCAGCGCTGCGCGGATCCGATGATGAGGCTGGACGTGCTCTGCGTGCGCACCTGCGCCGCGCGGTCCGTCCAGCTCTCCGGCGTGACGAGCTGCGCGCCGGAGGCCAGGATCGCCGCCGCGGACACCAGCCCGGGATGGCGCAGGCACAGCTCCAGCCCGACGGCTCCGCCGAGCGAGACCCCCGCGTAGCGCACCGTCATCCCGCCGAGGCCGCGGATCCCGTCCGCGACGGCGTCCGCGAGCTCGCCGACCGTGAACGGCTCCGCTGCCGGAGCGGACGCGCCGTGCCCCGGCAGGTCCCATGCGACGACCCGGTGCCGGCGGGCAAGCTGCGGCAGGGTGCGCTCCCAGAGGATCGCGGAGGTGCCGAGCGACGGGCCGAGCACGAGCAGCGGTGCGCCTTCGGGGCCGATCGGGGCGGTGAACGACAGCGCGGGGATCACGGCCGGATCCCGTCCTGCAGCGCACGGTGCACGGCCTCATCGGTCAGCCGTGCCGCAAGCCCGGTGTACTGCGCTGGATCCAGCAGCGCGTCGACGTCGAGATCCGCCGCCTCCGGCAGCTCCCGGAGCAGCTCGTCGAGCCCGCGGCCGGCCGCGGCCGCGGCGATCAGCGCGTCGAACGGCGCCTTCCCGATCCGCGGCACCAGGACGAGTGCGAGTCGCTCGCTGACCACGAGCCCACCGGTCAGGCCGAGGTTGGCCCGCGAGCGGTCTGCGTCCAGGACGAGCCCCGGCGCCAGCGCGGCGGCGCGGGCGGTCGCGCCGACGGCGAGCCGCAGGAGCTCCTGCAGGGCGGGCCACTCCGCGTGCCAGGCGCCATCGGGCCGTTCGTCCACCGCGAGCCCCGCGGAGAGGTGCAGCTGCGCGGCGAGCCCGGGGGCGCGCATCGCGGCCGACCGGATCAGCACGGCGTCGACGGGGTTCTGCTTCTGCGGCATCGCGCTCGAGCCGCCTCCCGCCGCCACGGACGCCTCGCCGACCTCGGTGCGGGCGAGCTGCGCGACATCGCTCGCGAACATGCCCACGGCGCCGATGACCGCGGCCAGGGCGTCGCCCAGCTCGGTGATCGGCCAGCGATCCGTGTGCCAGGGCGCTTCCGGTGCACGCAGGCCCGCCTGCGCGGCGAACAGGGCGGGGAGCTCGGCCGCGACGTCCGCGCCGAACAGCTCGACGAACGACGCGAGTGTTCCGCCGGCTCCGCCGAGCTGAGCCGGCAGCCGCTCGGCGGTCTCGGCCAGACGGCGGCGTGCCCGTCCGAGCGCACGCAGCCAGCCCGCCACACGCAGCCCCACGGTGGTCGGGACCGCGTGCTGGGTCAGCGTGCGGGCGACGGCCGGATCGTCCTGGTGCTGCTGCGCGAGAGCGAGCAGGCTCCCCTCGGCGCTGCGGAGCAGGTGGTCGACCCGGCTGCACACGCCCGCTGCCATGGCCATCAGCGCGGTGTCCAGGATGTCCTGGCTCGTCGCCCCGCGATGCACCCAGGCCGCGGCGTCCGCGTCGTGCGCGGCGACGCGCTCGCGCACGAGCGGGATCACCGGGATGACCGGGTTCCCGCCGGCGACGGCCGCGCGCGCGAGCGCCGCCAGGTCGAGATCGAACCAGGGCTCGCGCATCACCGCGAACGACGCCTCGTGCACCGACTCCGGGGCGACCCCCGCCGCGACGAACGCCCGCAGCAGCGCGAGCTCGGCGTTGACGAGCGCGAGTGCCACGGCCCGGTCGGAGGCCTCCTGCACGTCCGCCGTCACCGGGGAGAGCAGGCTGTCGGCGTACCACCCGTCAGAAGACCCCTCAGAAGACAAGGAACACCGTCTCGTCCTCGCCCTGCAGGCGGATGTCGTGGCGCAGGCTGCCGTCGGGCTCGCGCACCGCGATGAGCGTCGCGCGCTCCGCGGGCGTGAGCGTCGACAGCAGCGGATCCGCGTTCAGCGCCTCCTCCGCTCCCGGAAGGTAGATGCGGGTGTGCAGCTTGTCCGGAAGACCCCGCGCGTAGACGATCGCAGCGAAGAACGGCGCCGCGGCGGACGCGCCGTCCTTGCCCGCTCCGGGCTCGCGGGTCCAGAACTCGTAGCGGCCCTCGTCGGTCGTGAACGAGCGGCCGAAGCCGGTGAACGTGTGGTCGTCGCGGCGGAACGCGCCGCGGGAGCGCGGCACCGATCCGTCGGCATCGGCCCCGAAGATCTCGATCATCGCGTCCGGGATCGGTGCGCCCGCGCCGTCGCGCACGGTGCCGCCGAGCAGCACCGCACCCGGGCTGTGCGGGAAGGCGACCTCGTGCATCTTCGGGTACTCGGTGCCGTACGCGAAGAACGGCCCGACGGTCTGCCCGGCCGTCGCCTCGAGCGTGCGTGCGGGAACGGCGACGTCCTGCGCGGCCCCGGTGAGCCCCTCAGCGGGCTCGAGCGTGCGTGCGGGAACGGTCATCAGTGCTCCTCCTCCGGCTCCGACCAGGTGGCGTCAGGGCCGTCCACGACGATGTCCCAGCGGTACCCGGTGGCGAACTCGGGCGTGGTCAGGTCGTGATCGTAGGTCGCGACGAGCCGGTCCCTGTCGGCCTGACGGCGGATCGTGTTGTAGATCGGGTCGAGCGGGAACAGCGGATCGCCGGGGAAGTACATCTGGGTGACGATGCGCTGGGTGAACGAGTGCCCGAACACGGAGAAGTGGATGTGCGCGGGGCGCCACGCGTTGACGTGGTTCTTCCACGGATACGGCCCCGGCTTGATCGTGGTGAACAGGTACTCGCCGTTCTCGTTCGTGACGACCCGGCCCGCGCCGGTGAAGTTCGGATCCAGGGGTGCCGGGTGCTGGTCGCGCTGGTGGATGTAGCGGCCGGCCGAGTTCGCCTGCCACAGCTCGATCAGCTGGTTCGGGACCGGCCTGCCCCATGAGTCCAGCAGCCGCCCGCGCACCGTCATCCGCTCCCCGAGCGGCTCGCCGGCGTGCTGGATCGTCAGATCCGACTCGATCGCCGCGACGTCGCGCTGCCCGAACGCCGGCGAGAACAGCTCGATCGTCTCCGGGTCGACCAGCTTCGGGTTCTTCGTGGGATGCCGCAGGATGCTGGAGCGGTACGGCGGGAAGTCGTGCATCGTGCGCGGCAGCGCCTCCCCGGCCTCCTCTCGGCGGTCGTACTCGGCGTGCAGCGCGCGGATCTCAGCGGTCATCTGCGCCTGCGTCACCTGATCCGGTGCGGCGAGCAGCGCCTCGGGCGCGGCGGCGGGGGTGGTCTGCATGGTCCTGTCTCCTTCGACCGGGCGCCTCGCGCCGCGGACACCGACAGCGTCTCTCGCGGCAGGGGCGCCAGGACGTGTTTTCCCACCCAATGGGAATCGGATCCGTTCCGTGCCATCCTGGATCCGTGGCGAACTCCCCCTCCGGCGACTCCGTGACGGATCGACTGCTGCGGGTCCTGGAGACCTTCACGCCGACCCGCACGGTGCAGACCGCCGCGGAGATCGGCCGCCGCGCGGGCCTGCCGCCGTCGACCGCGCACCGCGTGGTGGGCGAGCTCGTCGACGTGGGCCTGCTCGAGCGCGATGAGGATCGTCGCATCAGGATCGGCATGCGGCTGTGGGAGCTGGCGACCCGCTCCTCGCACGCCCTGCGGCTGCGCCAGGCCGCGATGCCGTACATGGAGCGCGTGCAGGGCCGGATCCGCGAGCACACCCAGCTGGCGATCCTCGAGCAGGACGAGGCGCTGTTCCTGGAGCGGCTCTCCAGCCCCGACTCCGGCTCGAACGTCACCCGCGTGGCGGGGCGGCTTCCGCTGCATGCGTCGTCGTCGGGCCTCGTGCTGCTCGCGTTCGGCGCCAGGGAGCTGCAGGAGCGGATCCTCTCCGGTCCCCTCCCCCCGCTCACCCGCGAGACGATCGCCGACGGTGCCGCGCTGCGCCGCAAGCTCGCCGAAGTGCGCCGGCTCGGGCATGCGGTCGCACCGGGGTACATCGAGGCCGTGTCGACCGGCGTCGCCGTGCCGGTGCGCGACGAGACCGGCACGGTCATCGCCGCCCTGTCGACGGTGCTGCGCCGCGATCAGCAGACCGACGTGGCGCTGTTCGAGCTGCACGCCGCGGCGCGGGACATCGAGCGGGCGCTCGGCTTCCGCCGCTGATCGGCGACCTCGCCCTTCGGAGCGAAGAAATCCCGTTCAACGGGATTCATCCTGCGGCGCATGCGGGCTGCGGGCGATGCTGACGCGGTCGAAGGAGACTCATGACCCCCACGATCCGCACCCGCGTCGCCATCGTCGGCGCCGGCCCCGCAGGACTGATCCTGTCGCACCTGCTCGCCGACGCGGGCATCGAGTCCGTCGTGATCGACCAGCGATCCCGCCGGGAGATCGAGACCACCATCCGCGCCGGCATCCTCGAGCAGGGCACGGTCGACCTGCTCACCGCCATCGACCCCGGCACCCGCGTGCACACCGTCGGCCAGCGCCACGACGGCATCGAGCTGCGGGTTCAGGGCGAAGGCCACCGCATCGACTTCCCGGGCCTGGTCGGCCGCAGCGTGTGGCTGTACCCGCAGCACGAGGTGCTCACCGACCTGCTCGCGCTGCGCCTCGCGCGCGGCCAGGACGTGCTCTTCGAGACGACCGCCGTGCGCGTCGAGGGCGCGGACACGACCACACCACGGGTGATCGGGACGGATGCCGAGGGCGCCGGGTTCGTGATCGACGCCGAGGTCGTGGTGGGCGCCGACGGCTCCCGCTCCGTGGTGCGGCAGGCGGTCGCCGGATCCTCGCGCGACGGCTACTTCCGCGAATACCCGTTCGCGTGGTTCGGGATCCTGTGCGAAGCGCCGCCGAGCTCGCACGAGCTCATCTACAGCAACTCCGACGACGGCTTCGCCCTGATCAGCCAGCGCTCCCCCGAGGTGCAGCGCATGTACTTCCAGTGCGACCCGGACACCGATCCGCATGCTCTGAGCGAGGCGGAGATCTGGGACACGCTGCAGCGCCGCGTGCCGGGTACGACGCTGACCGAGGGCCCGATCTTCCAGCGCGACGTGCTGCGCTTCCGCAGCTTCGTCGCGCACGAACTGCGCCGCGGCCGCACGGTGCTCGTCGGCGACGCCGCGCACACCGTGCCGCCGACGGGCGCCAAGGGCATGAACCTCGCCGTCGCCGACGTGGTCGTGCTCGCCAGGGCGCTCACGGCGCTGCTCGCGGACAACGATGAGCGCCTCATCGACGGCTATGCGGACACGGCGCTGCGCCGCATCTGGAAGGCCCAGCACTTCTCCTGGTGGATGACGAGCATGCTGCACACCGCGCCCGACGCGAGCGAGTTCGACCGGCGCCGCCAGCTCGGCGAGCTGCGTTCGGTGGTCGAGTCCGAGTCCGGGCGGGCGTTCCTCGCCGAGGCGTACACCGGCTGGCCGTTCGAGACCGGGCTCTGACGGCGCAGGCGGCACCGCCCGCGCTCTGCCGCTCAGGCGCGGTGCCCGGCCCGCGGTGCTCAGGCGCGGTGCCGGGCCCGCGGGCGCACGCGTGCGGCGGGCAGCGCGGGCCCCGGGATCGCGGGCCCGACCGCCCCGGAAAGCTCACCGATGCCTTCGACCACAAGGCGCACCACATCCCCCTCCGCGAGCGGCGGCGGGGTGAGGGATCCGTTTCGCCCCCACAGCTCGCCGAGGCAGCCGCCGTTGCCGACGGTGCCGGATCCGAGCACGTCACCCGGGACGACGCGCGAATTGCGCGAGGCGTAGGCGACCAGCTCGGGCAGCGGCCAGCCCATGTTCGACACCAGATCTTCGCCGATGAGCACGTCGTTGATGTACGCCTCCGCGCGGACGGCGAGGAAGCCGCCGCCGTCCAGGTACGGCGCGAGCTCGTCCGCGGTCACGATCCACGGACCGAGGCTCATCCCGAAGTCCTTGCCCTTCGCCGGGCCGAGGCGCACCTTCATCTCCCGGCCCTGCAGGTCGCGCGCCGACCAGTCGTTCATGATCGTGTAGCCGAAGATCGTCTCGGCAGCCTCGGCGGCGGTCAGGTTCGCCTGGCCGACGCCGGGCGCGGCGCCGATCACCACGGCGAGCTCGAGCTCGAAGTCGAGTCGCTCGGTGACCGGCGGCGAGACCGGCTCACCGGGGCCGAGGATCGTGTGCGGGTTCGTGAAGTAGAACGTCGGCGCCTGATACCACTCCGGCGCCACGTCGCTCTTGCCCTCCACCCCGGCGCTCACGCCCTCGACGTGCTCCTCGAACGCGACGAAATCGCGGATCGCGGCGGGGACCAGCGGCGCGAGCAGCCGCACCTCGGCGAGCGGGCGGCCGGAATCCGGCCCCTGCCGAAGTGCCCGGCCGTGCAGCTCCCCGGCGGCCGTGAGGCCCGCGGCGAGCACGTCGGCGACGGTGCGCCCGTCCGGGAACGGCACCACGCGATCCTCGACGACGAAGCCCTCCTCGACGGATCCCTCCGCCGGCTCCCAGCGTCCGATCCTCATGGCCTCAGGCCTCCAGCTCGGCGAAGGTCTCGGCGACCCAGTCCGCCGTCCACTGCGCGACGTAGGGCATGTTGTCGATGCCGATGTGCTCGGCGCCGCCCTCCTCCTGGGAGAAGATGCGCAGCTCTCGCTTGGGCGAGTTCACCGCCGCCTCGTACTCCTGGTGCGCGTACGCGACCGGGATCTGCCGGTCGCCGATGCCGTGCGTGACCAGGAACGGCACGGTGATGTTCTCCACCACGCCCTCCAGCCGCATGTTCTTCGTCTTCTCCCGGAAGTCGTCGTCGTCGGTCGCGCCGAACACCCAGCGCACGTGGTCCCAGTAGTGCGGCACCGGGTTCTCGCCCTCGCGGCGGCGGCGCGCCTCCTGCACGGCGGCCCAGTCGTAGTTCGCACCCCACGCCACGGCGAGCGCGATGCGCTTCTCGAACGCGGCGGCGCGCGGCACGTAGTAGCCGCCCAGCGACCACCCCACGAGGCCCACCCGCGCGGGGTCCACGTCCAGGTCTGCGGCGTTCTGCTCGACCCAGTCCAGGATCGACGCGGCCCACACCTCGGTGTCGTAGCGCGCGTGCAGATCCCGCATGCGCAGCGCCTCGCCCGATCCGGGCGGGTCCATCATGAGCGTGGAGATGCCGCGCTCGGCGAGCAGCTGCGGGAACCCGGAGGTGTACATCATCTCCTTGGTCGAGTCCAGGCCGTTCCACATCACCACGAGCGGGTGCGGGCCGTCGCCGGGCGCGCGGTGGAAGTAACCGGGCAGGGCGGAACCGGCGGGGGCGTCGTCCCCGGCGTAGGGCACGTCGACCGTGGTCAGCGGCACCCGGCCGATCTCGACGTGCTTGAGCAGCAGGTCGATCGACTTCTGGTAGGCGGCCTTGCGCCCCTCCCACTTCGGCGACTGCAGCCGCTCGGCCTGCGAGGTGTACAGCGCGGCGCGGTAGTACTTCTCCGCCGCTCCGCGCCACCAGCCGCGCGCCTCGTCCTCCTGCGCAGAGGCGAGGATCCGGTCCGCGACGGCCTGCCACGACGAGTACAGCAGCTCGGTGCCGACGTCGTCGCCCTGCTGCGACGCCTCGAGCACCGGGCGGGACGCCTTGTCCACGTCGTCGATGAGGCCGCCGTTGTTGAGCGAGGCGACGACCGCCATGCTCCAGACGTAGTTGGTGGGGAAATACAGGTACATGAGGGCTCCTAGAGGGCGATTCCCGCCGGTTCGGCGGCGGAGGAGGGGCGGGCGTCGGAACGGACGGCGTCGGACAGATAGGTGGCGACGCCGGAGCGGAACTGACCGCCGTCGACGCCGATCTCGGCGCCGGTGACGAACGAGGCGGCGTCGGAGAGCAGGAACACGACGACGTCCGCGACCTCGTCGGGCTCGCCGCCGCGGTGCAGCGGGGCGACGGCGAGATTCGCGTCGCGGAAGGCCGCGGGCGCGCTCGCGGTCATCTCGGTGCGGATGTAGCCGGGGTGCACGATGTTCACGCGGATGCCGCGCGGACCGAGCTCGGTCACGCACGCGTGCGTGAGCCCGCGCAGGGCCCACTTGCTGGTCGTGTAGGCGGCCGTGTAGTGGCCGGTGACGCCGGCGGCGGACCCGATGTTGACGATCGAGGATCCGGCTCCCATCAGCGGCAGCAGCGCCTGGATGCCGAGCATCGCGCCGGTGACGTTGATCGCGAGCACCCGGTCCCACTCGGCGCGGTCGAGCGCGCCGATGCGCACCCGGTGGGTGACTCCTGCGTTGTTCACGAGCCCCTTCACGGTGCGGCCGGCGAGCGACGCGGCGAGCGCGGCCCAGTCCGCCTCGTCGGTCACGTCGAGGCGGCGGTAGGCGACGGACCCGGGAAGGGACGCGGCCTCGGCGCACAGCTCCGGTGCGTCGTCGTGGACGTCGGCCGCGATGACCTCAGCGCCCTGCGCGGCGAGCCGCAGCGCCTCGCGCGCGCCCTGACCGCCGGCCGCGCCGGTCACGACGAACAGGCCCCCGGCGATCCCGGGCAGCACGAGGCCGCGCGCCGCATCGGGCGCCGCCGTGCTCATGCCGCGTCCCGGGGGCCGTGCGTCATCAGGCCCTCGCGGACCTCCGAGGGCAGTACCGCGAGCACGTCGTCGCCGAACGCGCCGCCGACCAGCACGAACGCGACGCGTGCGACCGTGTCGCCGCGGTTCGCCCAGGCGTGGTCCGTGCCGCGCTGCACGATGACGTCGCCGGCGCGTGCCGTGACCTCGCCGTCGTCCAGGACGAGCGTGATCTCGCCGTCCAGCACGACGCCGTAGTCGATCGACTCGGTGCGGTGCACGGGCGACTGCAGCCGCCGCGCGTCGAGGTGGCCGGGCAGGAACTCGTTGATGCGGATCCGGGTGCCGCGCGCGGGCGGCGGGACGGTGAGGGATCCCGCGGTCGGGTCTTCGGGTCCCGCCCCGATCGCAGCGGGAGAGGCGTGCGTGACCCACACCTCGTGGAACGCGACGCCGTCCTCGGGCAGCTCGCGCGAGACCGGCACGGGCGCGTCGCTCACGACGACCGAGGCGCCGGATCCGTCGTGGCCGGTGACGATCCGGCGCGGGACGCGGAACGGTCCGGCGACGGCGTCCGCTCCGGGAACCCCGGCCGCCCCCTGAGCCTGGGCCGGTCGCTCGGTCACGGCGCGGGGACCAGCGCCATGAGCGCGCCGCCCATGACCCGGCCGGGATCCGCGCCCGGAGTTCCGGGATGCAGCTCCCACTCGGCGAGCTGCATCGAGGCGTCCACGACGCCCTTGACGCGCGGGATCCGGCGCGCATGGAACTCCTGGACCTGCGTCTCGAAGTCGCCGTCCTGCGTGACGTGCTCGGCGAAGAGCAGCGCGTCCTCGACGCACTGCGCGGCGCCCTGCGCGATCAGCGGCGGCACGGCGTGCACGGTCTCGCCGAGCGCGATCACCCGGCCGCGGTGCCAGGGGCCCTCGACGAAGATCCACTCGATCTCCTGGAAGTTCAGGAACGTGTTCTCGTCGATCGAGTCCCGCAGGTGGTCGAACGGTCCGTGGAAGTTCGCCATCAGACGCCGCACCTCCTGCCAGTCCGGCAGCCCGTTGTCCGCGCGCTCCGGCCGGCACAGCACGAAGATGTAGCACTGGTCGGCGCTGACCGGCGTGTAGCCGACCTTGTAGGCGCCCCCGTCGTCGGACATCGGGTACGCGATGCCGCCGGTCATCTCCGGGGTGCGCGAGGTGACCGCGCGCCAGATGCCCAGACCGGTCGGGCGCCGGTCCTCGGCGATGCCGAGCGTGGCGCGGGTCTGCGATTTGATTCCCTCGGCGATCACGATGGCGTCCCAGGTCTCGGTGGTGCCGTCGGAGAGCACGGAGACGGCCGCGTCGGCACGGTTCTCGAACGAGGCGAGCTCGCGACCGAGGCGGATCTCGACGCCCAGCTCCGCGGCCCGGCGCACCAGGATCTCGTGCAGGTCGGGGCGCAGCGCGCCGATCGTCGCGGGCAGGTCGTCGCCGCCGGTGCGCGGCGTCGGCATCTCGGCCATCACCCGGCCGTCCGCGAAGTAGAGGGTGACCGCGTTCTCGGCCTGGCCGACCGCGAGCACCTCGTCGATCACGCCGATCTCGCGGAAGACGCGCAGCGCGTTGCCCTGGATGGTCAGGCCGTGCCCGACCCGGGCCCACGCCTGGTTCTTGTCGACCAGCGTGACAGCGACCCCGCGCTGCGCGAGGGCGATCGCGGTCGTCAGGCCGGTGAACCCGGCGCCGACGATGAGCACGTTGCGTACCGACATCTTCGTCTCCTCATCCGGGACCCGTCATCCGTGCGACAGGATCCGCCGGAATACGACGTTAGGCGTGCGCGGCACCGGGGAACAGCAGGGGCGCGTGATGGGTCGTATCGGCGACGCGCCCCTCGCGGATCGGGCGCCCGCCGTCAGCCGCGCAGCGCGCCGGTCGCGACCCGCGCCGCGACCAGCTCGCGGAACCAGGCGTGCCCGGCGTCGTGCGTGTGCGCGGGGTGCCACCACAGCCGCTGGATCAGCTCGACCGGGTCGAACGGCGTCGGCACCGCGACCGTGCCGGTCACCGCGGCGTTGCGCTCGACCAGCCGTCGCGGCACCACGCCGATGAGCTCGGTGCCGCGGATCGTCAGCGGCACCGACAGCAGCGCCGACGTGGTGACCCGCACCCGCGGATGCAGGTCGAGCTCGTGCATGCGCCGCTCCGGCGCGGTGAGGTGCGCACGGCCGAAGTCGCAGCGGATGAACGGGCTGGCGAGGAAGTCCTCGAGTGAGATCGCGCCGCCGGCGACGACCGGATTGCGCCGATCCGCCACCACGACGTACTCGTCGCGGAACAGCTCCATGCTCGCCGCCTCGATGCCGATCCCGGGCGGGGCGACGATGTAGTCGTGCCCGAGCAGGTCGCGCGTGGCGTCGGTGGGCTCCGCCGGCAGGCGCAGCTGATCGAAGCGCACCTCGGGCGCCTCGGCCTGGGCGGCGTCGAAGAGCGGGCGCAGCTCGATCGCGCTGTAGTCGGTGACCTGGATGCGGAACTCGCGCCGGGTGGTGGCGGGGTCGAACGGCGCGGCCTGGCCGAGCGCCTGCGCGACCAGCGGCAGGGTGAGCTGCACCTGCGGCAGGATCTGCCGGGCCAGCGGCGTGAGCTCGTACTCGCGCCCCACCCGCACCAGCAGCTCGTCCTGGAACACCGTGCGCAGCCGCGCGAGCGCGGTCGACATCGTGGACTGGCCGCTGCCGATCCGCTCCCCCGCCCGCGTGACGTTCGCCTCCTCGAGCAGCGCACGCAGCGCGACGAGGAGGTTCAGGTCGGTGTCACCGCTGGCCACAGATGCATGGTATCCGGTCGCCGCATGGCGGGCCCGGCGGGCCCGGCCTACTCTCGTACCGTCGCCACCGGCATCCCCCGGCGGCGGAATGCGCGGATCCCGCGCGCACGATCCAGAGGAAAGGTCGACGATGACTGAGCGGCTCGTCTCGCATCTCCGCTACGCCGCGCTCGCGGTGCCGAACTTCGAGGTGGAGCGCGACTTCTTCGTGCGGTACTGGGGCCTCACCGAGGTGCACGCCGAGGACGGCCTCAGCTACTTCGCCGCGGAGGGGTCCTCCGAGCCGTTCATCCTGCGGCTGCGCAAGGACGACAAGCGCATCGACCTCGCCGGGTTCGGCGTGCGCACCCGCGCGGACGTCGACGCGCTGGCCGCGAAGCTGCACGCCGAGGACGTGCGGTTCATCCACGAACCGCAGGAGCTCACCGGCTTCAGCGGAGGGTACGGCTTCCGGGTGTTCGACGGCGACGGCAGGGCGCTCGAGTTCTCCACCGGCTACCGGACGCGCGAGGCGCGCAAGATCCGCGAGCGCGAGCCGATCCCGGCGAAGCTTTCGCACATGGTGTTCAACTCGCCCGACCTGAACCGCACCGCGCAGTGGTACGTGGATCACCTCGGCTTCACGATCTCGGACTCCCTGGTCCGCCCGGACGGCGCCGACATGATGCACTTCATGCGCTGCAACGCGACGCATCACTCGATCGCGGTCGCGATGGGTCCGCACCACTCCCTGCACCACCTGTCCTTCGAGATGCGCGGCATCGAGGAGTGGATGCGTGGCGCGGGCAAGATCCTGCGCTCCGGCGCGCGGATGATCTGGGGGCCGGGCCGGCACAACGCGGGCGACAACACGTTCGCGTACTTCCTGGATCCGGCGGGCAACACGATCGAGTACACGACCGAGCTGTCCATGGTCGACGACGACACCTGGGTCGCACACCGGCACGACATCAGCGATCTGTCCACGCAGGATCAGTGGGGCACCGCGCAGGAGATGAGCGAGCTGGTGGCCCGCGAGTCCTTCAACGACATCGACAAGGGCCTGTTCGTGGCCCCTCCGGTGTGAGACCGCGGACGAGAGGAACAGGATCATGACGCGCATCCACTTCGCCGCCGATCACGGCGGCTACGAGCTCGGGCGGGCGCTGCAGGCGCGCGCGATCGAGGCCGGTCACGACGTGGTCTGGCACGGCGCGGACGAGCTCGACCCGGGCGACGACTACCCGGTGTTCGCGATCCGGGTCGCAGCGGCGGTCGTCGAGGAGCAGGACGCGGGCGTCGACGCCTTCGGCGTGCTGGTGCTCGACGAGGCCGTGGCCGGCGTGGTCGCGGCGAACAAGGTGAACGGCGCCCGCGCGGTCACGAGCACGTCCCCGCGCGCGGCGATGAACGCCCGCGCGGTGGTCGACGCGAACGTGCTCGTGCTGGAGGGCATCGCGTACGAGGAGTCGGCGTGGCTGAACGTCGCCGCGTTCGTGACCGCGTCCATGGAGGCGTCGGTGACCCGCGGCCGGCAGATCCTGCAGATCGAGGAGTACGAGAACTCCGGCACGATCGAGGGCTGGGCCGTGCAGCTCGAGCCCGAGCAGATCGCCGTCCGGCACGAGTGAGCCGCGCGGCGCCGGTCAGGCTTCCGGTGCGACCGGCGCCGCGTCGGCGACCGGCACCGTGTCTGTGGCCGGCGCCGTGTCTGTGGGCGGCACCGTGCCTGTGGCCAGCACCGTGTCGAGGTGCGCGTCCAGCTGGTCGGGCACGGACACCAGCTCCGGCTCGTACATCCACTGGAACTGCAGCCCGTCCCAGAGCGCGAGGAACCACAGCGCCTCGGCGTCCGGATCCAGGCCCGCGCGCAGCGACCCCTCCGCGGCGGCGGCGCGGAACAGCCCCTCGAAGAAGCTCAGCGCCCGAGCGAACCGCGCCGCGAAGTAGCCGTGCGCGGGGTGCTGCGGCACGGAGGCCTCGCAGCTGAGCACCGCGTACACCTCGATCAGGCCGGGGCGCAGCTCGGCGTTGCGGCGTGCGCCGGCGACCGCTCCGCGCAGCGTCTCGACCGCGGTCCCGCGCGGGTAGTCCTGCGACTCCTCGCTGATCGTGAGGTCGCGCATCGCGAGCACCGCGCCGAGCAGGTCCGACTTGGCCGGGTAGTGGTGGAACAGCGCGGCCTTCGAGACGCCCACCCGGGCGGCGATGTCCTGCATGCTCGTGGCGACGAAGCCGCGCTCGGCGAACAGTCCGGTCGCGACCTCGACGATGCGGTCGCGGCGGGCCTGCCCGGCCTCGGGACCGACGAGGGCCTCGGCGAGATCGGGCAGGGCAGGAGGGTCCGTGCGGTCCGCGGGCGGGCAGGGCGCCGGCGGCGGCCAGGCGCGGAGGTGCTCCTCATAGGCGGCGAGCGCGGCGGCCACGTCCACCGGGTGGCCCTCCGGCCGGTAGCGCGCGATCAGGCCCAGCCCGTCCCACGCCGCCGTCAGCCGCATCGCCTCCCCGGCCGGATCCGCGCCGTCGCGCAGCCCGCCGGACGCGGCGCGCGCCCGGAGCTCCTCCTGTGCCGCCCAGCGCACCCGGCGGTACCGCGCGGCCATCGCAGCGTGCGCGGGATGCCCGTCCGGCCCCGCCTCGCCGCTCAGCATCGTGATCACGCCGGAGCGGGCGGGATCCTCGTCGTTCCAGCGCTGCAGCGCCGACACCAGCCGCGCGCCGGCGGGCTGATCCGCCCAGGCCGCGCGGGAGCGCTCCTCGAGGTCGGCGATCACCTCGGCGAGGATCTCCCCCTTGCCGGCGAAGTGCCGCAGCAGGCCGGGATGCGTGATGCCTGCCGCGGCGGCGACGTCGCGCAGCGAGACCGCGCTGTAGCCGGACGCGGCGAAGAGGTGCAGCGCCGCTTCCACGATCTGCGCGCGGCGGGCGCGTCCGCGGGCGGTGGGAGCACGGGAAGGGACGGCGGGGGCAGCCGCAGCGGACGCCGGCACCAGGGGCGCCGCCTGTCGCGTCCCCGCCTTCTGCGCGCTCATCCCGGCCCTCCGCTCCGTCGTCAGCCTACCGGCGCCCGAAATGTTACCAATCGGTCTAACTATTGTTACCATTCGGTCAGGTGATTCGCTAGGATCGCTGCGATGGCGTCGACGGCGACGCCGAAGGAGGACACCCGAATGACCGACATCACTCCTGCCGCGAACGCGGCGACCGCCGGGACGACCGGCTTCAGAGCCCCCGACAGTGCGCCCCGCAGGACGCCGCGCGGATACACGCCGGGCCTCGCGGCCGTGAACTTCGGCGTCATGCTGGCCCTGCTCACCCCCGTGCTGGTGAGCATGGCGTTCAAGGTGCAGCACCTGAGCGGCGCGGCCGGCGCCGCGGGCGACCTCGGCCTGGTGCTGGGCGTGGGCGCGCTCTTCGCCCTCTTCGCCAACCCGCTCGCGGGGCGCCTGTCCGACCGCACCACCGCGCGCTGGGGCATGCGCCGGCCGTGGATCCTGGGCGGCCTGCTCGTCGGCCTCGGCGCCTTCGCGCTGATCGGGTCCGCGACCTCGATCTGGGTCGTGCTGATCGGCTGGTGCCTCGCGCAGACCGCGATGAACGCGGCCCTCGCCGCCGCCAATGCGACCCTCCCCGATCAGGTGCCTGCGGAGTCCCGCGGCGGGGTCTCCGGCCTCGTCGGGATCGCCACCCCGGTGGGCATCCTGGCCGGCAGCTTCCTGATCAACTTCATCGGCGACGACCTGCTGCGCTTCGTGGTGCCAGGGCTCATCGCCGCCGTCCTCGGACTGCTGTTCGTGCTCACCCTGCGCGACCGCCGCCTCTCCGAGAAGCCCGCGCAGCGCCTCACCGTCGGCCAGTTCTTCGGATCCTTCGTGTTCAACCCCGTCAAGCACCGCGACTTCGGCTGGACCTGGCTGACCAAGTTCTTCGTGATGTTCGGCTACGCCGGCGTCGCCACGTTCCTGCCGTACTACCTCGGCCAGAAGTTCCACCTCGACGAGCAGTCCACGATCTCGACCATCCTCATCTCGAACCTCGCGGCGACCGTCGCGATGGTCGTCTCCAGCCCGCTCGGCGGCTACCTCTCCGACCGGTTCGGCCGGCGCCGCCCGTTCGTCGCCCTCGCCGGGCTGATCATGGTCGTCGGCCTGCTCGTGCTCGCCTTCGCCCCGAGCGTGGCCGTGGTCATCGCCGCCCAGGCCGTCATCGGCTTCGGCGCCGGCTCGTTCTTCGCGGTCGACCTCGCCCTGGCCACGCAGGTGCTGCCCAACCAGGACGACGTCGCGAAGGACCTGGGCGTGCTCAACATCGCCAACGCGCTGCCGCAGTCGATCGCGCCGGCCATCGCACCTGCGATCATCGCCCTGGGGGCGCTGACGCCACTCGGCGGCTACACCACCTGGTACCTCTTCGGCGCCGTCATCGCCTTCCTCGGCGCCGTGTTCGTCTACCGCATCAAGGGAGTGAAATGACCGACACCGAAAAGCCCTGGCTCGATGCCGCCCTGCCCGTCGAGGAGCGCGTGGAGCTGCTGCTGCGAGAGATGACGCTGGAGGAGAAGGCGGGACTGTTCTTCCACACGATGATCTCCCTCGGCCCCGACGGCGAGCTCTCCGAAGGCGATCCTGCCTTCGACCTGCCCTCGACCGACGAGTACGTCAACGGGCGCCACATGACGCACTTCAACCTGCTGAGCACGGTGCCGACGGCGGGCACGCTGGCCGCCTGGCACAACCGGCTGCAGGAGCTCGCCGCGGCCACCCGCCTCGGCATCCCGGTGAGCCTGTCCACCGACCCGCGGCACGCCTTCAGCGAGAACCCGGGCGCGGCGCTCCTGGCCGGCCCGTTCTCGCAGTGGCCGGAGCCCCTCGGCCTGGCTGCGACGGCCGACCCGGAGCTGGTGGAGCGGTTCGGCGACGTCGCCCGGCAGGAGTATCTGGCCGTCGGGATCCGCGTCGCGCTGCACCCGCAGGTCGATCTCGCCACCGAGCCGCGCTGGGCGCGGCAGCTGCAGACGTTCGGCGAGGATGCGGAGCTGTCCGGCGATCTCGGGGCCGCGTACGTGCGCGGGTTCCAGGGGTCCTCGTTCGGGCCCGGATCCGTCTCCACGATGACCAAGCACTTCCCCGGCGGCGGCCCGCAGAAGGACGGCGAGGATCCGCACTTCGAGTACGGCCGCGAGCAGGTCTACCCCGGCGACAACTTCGAGCACCACCTGAAGCCGTTCGAGAAGGTGTTCGCCGCGGGCGGCCGCCAGATCATGCCCTACTACGGCATGCCGATCGGCACCCGGTACGAGGAGGTCGGCTTCGGCTTCAACAGGTCGGTGCTGACCGGCCTGCTGCGCGAGCGCTACGGGTTCGACGGCATCGTCTGCACCGACTGGGGTCTGGTCACCGACCACCCGATCATGGGTACTCCGTTCCCGGCGCGGGCGTGGGGCGTCGAGCACCTCACTCCGAAGCAGCGGATCGTGAAGATCCTGGACGCGGGCGCCGACCAGTTCGGCGGCGAGGCCTGCCCCGAGCTGCTCGTCGAGCTCGTGCGCGACGGCGAGGTGTCCGAGGAGCGGCTGGACGTCTCGGCCCGCCGGCTGCTGCGGGAGAAGTTCCTGCTCGGACTGTTCGAGGACCCGTTCGTGGACGCGGAGAAGGCGGATGCGATCGTCGGCAAGGCCGACTTCCGCGCCGCGGGCATCGAGGCTCAGCGCGCCTCGGTCACGGTGCTCGCGAACGACGGCGCGCTGCCGTTCGCCGCGGGAGCGAGGATCTACGCGGAGGGCCTGGCCGACGAGGTCGTGACGCAGTTCGGCACGCCGGTGGCGACCCCCGCGGAGGCGGATCTCGCGATCCTGCGCCTGCAGGCGCCGTACGAGGAGCGCGCCTCGGCGTTCGAGAACTTCTTCCACGCCGGCCCGCTCGACTTCCCCGAGGAGACGCTCGCGCACGTGCGCGAGATCGCGGCGCAGACCCCGACCGTCGTCGACGTGTTCCTGGACCGCCCGGCGATCCTCGCTCCGATCGTCGACGCCGCCGCCGCGGTCGTGGCGAACTGGGGGGTGAGCCCGGTCGTCCTGCTCGAGGTGCTCAGCGGCGCCGTGCCCGCGCGCGGGAAGCTGCCGTTCGACGTGCCCCGCTCGACCGAGGCCGTGCTCGCCTCGCGTCCGGACGTGCCGTTCGACACCGAGGACCCGCTGTTCCGCTTCGGCCACGGGCTGAGCCTCTGACCCCTGCGTGAACGGACGGGAGCGG
>NZ_JBQEOZ010000017.1:68677-76234 GCF_052045495.1 Microbacterium sp. 22242
CCGCTCCCGTGTCGTCGGAGACCTCAGCCGCGCCAGACGGTCTTCAGGTTGCAGAACTCGCGGATCCCGGCCGCCGCCAGCTCGCGGCCGAGACCGGAGTCCTTCACGCCGCCGAACGGCAGCTCGGGGTACGACGCGGTCATGCCGTTCACGAACACGGCGCCCGCGTCGAGGTTGTCGATGAACCACTCCTGCTCGGCCTCATCCGTGGTCCAGACCGCAGAGCTCAGCCCGAACGTGGTGCCGTTCGCGATCCGCAGCGCCTCGTCCCGGTCGGCGACCCGGTACACGGTCGCGACCGGGCCGAACGCCTCCTCGAGGTGCAGCCGCATCTCGGCGGTCACGCCCTCGAGCACGGTCGGCGCGTAGAACCAGCCGTCCCGGTCCGGCACGAATCCGCCGATACGCGCTGTCGCGCCCTTCGCGACCGCGTCGGCGACCTGGCTCTCCAGCTCGTCGCGGCCGGACTCCGTCGCGAGCGGGCCGACCTCGGTGACCTCGTCGAGCGGATCCCCCACCCGCAGCGCGGCGACGCGCTCGGCGAACAGCCGCACGAACTCGTCGTAGACGTCGGTGTGCACGATGAACCGCTTGGCCGCGATGCACGACTGGCCGTTGTTCTGGTTGCGTGCCGTCACGGCGACCGCCACGGCGCGGCCGACATCGGCGCTCGGCATCACCACGAAGGGGTCTGATCCGCCGAGCTCCAGCACCACATGCTTCACCTCGGAGCCGGCGATCGCGGCCAGGGATCGGCCCGCGGGCTCGGAGCCGGTCAGCGTGGCCGCCTTCACGCGCGGGTCGCGGAGCACCCGCTCCACCCCGGCGGCGGGGATCAGCAGCGTCGAGAACGCGCCCTCGGGGAAGCCCGCCCGGGTGAACAGGGTGTGGAGATAGAGTGCGGCCTGCGGCACGTTCGAGGCGTGCTTGAGCAGCCCCGCGTTGCCCGCCATCAGGGCGGGCCCGGCGAAGCGCAGCACCTGCCAGAGCGGGTAGTTCCACGGCATCACCGCGAGCACGACGCCGAGCGGGGCGTAGCGGGTGCCCGCGGCCGCGGCGCCCACGACGGAGGGATCGGCGAGCTGCTCCGGAGCGAGGAACTCCTCGGCGTGCTCGGCGTAGTAGCGCAGCCCCTTCGCGCACTTGAGCACCTCGGCGCGGGCGCCGGCGACAGGCCGCCCCATCTCGACCGTGATGAGGCGGCCGAGCGTCTCGACCTCCTCCTCGAGCAGGTCAGCGGCGGTGCGCATCCAGTCCGCGCGCTGCGCGAAGGTGGTGGTCCGCAGGGTGCGGAAGGCGGCATCGGCTGCCGCGATGCGCCGCTCGATCTCGGCCTCGTCGTGCGGCTCGAACTCCTGCTCGGTGCGCCCGGTGAACGGGTTGATCGTGGCGATGGCCATGCGGGCTCCTGTGCTCGGCGGTGCGGGCGCGCGCCGGAGCGGCGCGGGCGCGCGGAAGGGTGTCTCGCGATGCTACGTCGCGCACGGCGCGGTCGTCCATGACGCAGGGCGATGGCTGGCATGCCCGCAGCGCACGGTCTCCAGCCGGCGCCGCCCGCACCGCCGCGGCGAGCGCCGCCCCGCCCGCGCGGACCCCGTCCCGCCCGATGCGAGGCATGGCGGACCGGGGGTGTCCCGGATCCGCCGCGCCGCAGAGGATGGATCCGCCCCGAAGGAGGAGCCCATGCGTTTCGTAGACCTGTCCATGCCGCTCGACGACGTCGTGCCCGTCGACCCGCCGTTCCTGCGCCCGAGGATCGAGTACAAGGACCACCAGGCGGGCCTGAAGGACATGGACGCGATGTACGGGATCCGCCCCGACCAGCTGCTGGACGGCCAGGGCCTCGCGGCGGAGACGGTCACCATCACCACGCACGCCGGCACGCACGTGGACGCCCCGTGGCACTACCACCCCACGATGAACAACGGCGAGAAGGCGTGGACCATCGACGAGGTGCCCGTGGACTGGTTCTTCCGGCCCGGCGTGAAGCTCGACCTGCGCCACCTGCCGAACGGCCATCTGGTCACCCCCGCCGACATCGACGCCGAGCTGGAGCGGATCGGCCACGAGCTGCAGCCTCTCGACATCGTGCTCGCGAACACGATTGCCGCCGCCGCCTACGGCCGCGAGGACTTCATCGACACCGGCATCGGCTTCGGCCGCGAGGCCACCCTGCATCTCACGAACCAGGGCGTGCGCGTCGTCGGCACCGACGCCTGGGGCTGGGACCTGCCGGTCAGCATCAACCGCCGGCAGTTCGAGGAGACCGGCGACCCGTCGATCGTGTGGGAGGGCCACAAGGCGGGCGCCGAGGTCGGCTACTGCCAGATCGAGAAGCTCCAGCACCTCGAGGACCTGCCGCCGTCCGGCTTCACCGTCGCCTGCTTCCCCACCAAGGTGCGCGGCGCCTCGGCCGGCTGGACCCGCGCCGTCGCGATCTTCGAGGACTGACGGATCCACCCGGATCCGATCCCACCGAACCACCCCCGAAAGGACACACCCCATGGCATTCGTCTGCAGCGCCACCTGGACCGCCAAGCCCGGCGAGGAGGAGACCGTCCGGTCCGCCCTCGAGAAGCTCTCCCCCGCCTCCCGCCAGGAGCCGGGCAACCTCTACTACCAGGCGCACCAGAGCGCCGAGGAGCCGAACGTCTTCCGCATCTTCGAGGTGTACGTCGACGAGGACGCGTTCGCCGCGCACGGCACCTACCCGCACTTCCAGGAGTGGGCCCTCGGCCAGGCGATCCCGGCCCTGGAGACCCGTCAGCGCGACTTCTCCGAGACGCTGGACTTCTGAGATGACCCAGTACGCGCGCTACGTCGGCCCCAACGGCATCGTGCACACGGGACGGATCCAGCATGGGAAGGTGCAGGACGTCCCGGGGGATCCGGAGATCCTCGCGCTGCTGAACGGACCAGCCGACGTGCGTCGCGACCTGGACGTGCGCGCCGGGCGGCAGCAGAAGCTGCCGATCCCGGAGGCGACGTTCGCCGTTCCGGTGCAGCCGCGCGCGATGCGCGACTTCCTCGTGTTCGAGGCGCACATCGCCGGCATGAAGCAGAACGAGCCGGGCGACGGATCCGTCCCGCCGCAGTGGTACGAGGCGCCCGCGTTCCTGTTCATGAACCCGTGGTCGGTGCTGCCGACCGGCGCCGACATCCCGATGCCGCCGTTCACGCAGCGGCTCGATTTCGAGCTCGAGGTGGCCATGATCGTCAAGCACACCGTGCGCGACGTGCCGCTCGAGGAGGCCGCAGAGCACATCGCCGGCTTCTGCATCCTGAACGACTGGAGTGCCAGGGACGTGCAGGCGGGCGAGATGCGCGTGGGCCTCGGCCCGTCCAAGGGCAAGGACTTCGCGAACACGCTCGGACCGTGGCTGACCACGCCCGACGAGCTGGAGAAGCACCGCGAGGGCGACCGCTACGCCCTGGAGATGTCGGTGGCGGTCAACGGCGAGGTCGTCGGCACCGACAACCTGCGCAACATGTCGTGGTCGTTCGAGGAGATGCTCGTGCATGCCTCCCGCGACGCGTGGGTGGGCGCGGGCGACGTGCTCGCGACCGGCACCGCATCGCGGGGCGCGCTGAGCGAGCGCTGGGCGCGCGCCGGCGGCGAGCTCGTGATCCCGCCGCTGCAGGTCGGCGACGTGGTCACGATGAGCGTCGAGGGCCTCGGCACGATCTCGAACCGGATCGTGGAGCAGGCGAGCCCCGGATACACCGTGCCGCCCGCCCGCCGCACCTACGGGGCTGATCGGCTCTGAGCCCGTCGGATCCCGTGGCCCAGGNCCCCTGGGCCGTATGCTGGCTCAGGCATGGAAGGAGCCGGTCATGGACGATCTGCGCGGGGTCGACCTCAACCTCCTCGTCGTCCTCGACGCCGTGCTCTCCGAGCGCAGCCTGACCCGTGCGGCCGAGGTCCTCGGCACGACGCAGCCCACCGTGAGCGGCGCGGTCGCGAAGCTCCGCACGATGCTCGACGACCAGCTGCTGGTACGCAGCGGCAGGCTCTCCGAGCTCACCCCGCGGGCGAGCGCCTTGCAGCCCGTGGTGCGCGCGGCGCTCGCGGAGATCGAGCGCACCTTCCAGCTGCGGCCGATGTTCGATCCGCTCACCAGCGACCGGCACTTCCGTGTCGCCGCCTCGGACTACGCGCTGGCGGTGATGACCGCGCCGCTGCTCGAGCTGCTGGAGAGCACGGCTCCGCAGATCACGGTGGAGTTCGGGCCGCTCAGCAACGTCGGGCCGATCGACCTGCTGCAGGGCGACATCGTGGTGGCCTCGGTGTCGCGCGGGGTGCCGGGCAAGCACCTGTCGCTGTTCTCCGACGAGACCGTGTGCATCGTGCGCCGGGATCATCCCGATCTCGTCGACGGCGCGCTGAGCACCGAGGCGCTGCGCCGGCTGCCGTACGTGCAGGTCGCCTTCGCGGACGGGGTGGTCATGCTCGCCGACGACGCCCTCGCGACGGCCGGGATCGCGCCGCACATCGTGCGCACGGTGCCGGGCTTCCTGCCGGTCGCGTTCGCGGTCGCCGGATCCGACCTGTACGGCTTCGTCCCCGCCCGCGTGGCCGAGGCGTACGGCGACCACCTCGACCTCGTCGTCGCGCAGATCGAGGTCCCGCTGCCGGTGCTCGTGGAGGCGGCGTTCTGGCACCCTTCGCGCAACGACGACCCGGCGCTGCGCTGGCTCGTCTCCGTGCTGCGCCAGGTCGCGGAGCGGGTCGAGTTCCCCGACGAGGATCCGCCGGGGAACTGACCCGGCCGGCCTACTTCGCGCCGCGGATCGGCAGGATCAGCGCGGCTCCGATGAGGCCCGCGACCGCGCCGGTGAGGAACAGCGCCGGGAAGTTCTGCGGGTGCGCGGCGGACGCTCCGATCGCGAGCAGCACGGGCGCGACCGCCGGCACGATCGATGCGGGCAGCGTGCTCGCGAGGCCCATGATGCCCATGTCCTTGGCGATGTTGTGCCGGTCCGGCAGGATCTCGCTCACCAGCGCGAGATCGACGGCCATGTACACGCCCTGGCCGAGCCCGATGACCGCCATCGCGACCAGGAACACCGGGTACGACGTCGCGAACGTGACGATGACCAGGCCGACCGCGAAGATCAGCGCCGCGGCGATGACGAACGGCTTGCGCCGGGCGATCCGGTCGGACACCTTGCTCGCGATCGGCGCGAAGATCATCGCCATCACGGTGAGCACCAGGGTGGAGAGGAAGATCGCCCCCGAGACCTGCGCCGGCGAGAAGCCCAGGCCGAGGATCAGATAGAACGCCTGGTAGGCCTGCACCGCGGCGATGCCGAAGAAGATGAGGAGCCGGCTCCACCACGCCCAGCCGAACGACGGGTGCCGGACCGGGTTCACCCAGAACGTGCCGAAGAAGTCGCGCGCACTGAGGCGCTGCACCTCGGCGCGGGTGATCCGCCTGTCCGGCAGCCGCACCGCGAGCAGCACGGCCCCGACCACGCCGACCGCGGCGGGGATCAGGAACTGCAGCAGCAGCGAGAACGCCACCGCCTGTGCGATGAACAGGCCGACGACCGCGCCGACGGGCAGGCTCAGGCCGATCAGGGCCGAGGCGGGACCGCGACGTCCCGGCGCGTACTGGTCGGCCAGCACCGCGGTGCACGCGACCGTGACGGCCGCGACGCCGAGGAAGGTGACCACGTTGCTGAGGATCAGGATCCCCAGCGCATCCGCGGCGAAGCCCACGGGTGCGCCGACCGCCATGAGCACGGCGCCGAGCAGCAGCAGGGGACGGCGGCGGCCGAGGCGGGACGTCAGGCGATCGCTGACGCGCCCGAGCACGGGAGAGGCGATGAGGGCGACGATCCCGCTGACGGCCATGACGATCGACAGCACCGTCGTCGCGTTCCTGTGGTCGATCTGGTCGGCCTTGAGCGACAGGGTGAGCACGGCGGGGACGAGCTGCGCCATCCCGGCGCCGATCGCCGCGAAGCCGAGGAAGAACAGCAGGCCGCCGCGCGGGTTCGGCCACTCCTGGAGCGAGGTGTCGACGTCGTCCGGCGTCGAGGTGCGGGATGCGGTCATCAGGCTTCCTTGCCTTCGGCCCGGACATCGGGGCGGCCGGGATCTGCACAGGCTCTCAGGCCCTCGCACGCGGGGGTAGCGGTCCCGGAGGATGGCACACATCGCCAGAGACGATGCCACCCGCCGCGGGAACGACGAAGGCCCCCGCTGTGCGGAGGCCTTCGATCGTTGGGTGGCGAGTGAGGTGTCTGGGTTCACGACATAGGCGACAGGTGATCGGCGACACGTGAGTCGCGTCATAGGCGACAGACTCAGGCATGTCGAAGCATCGCGTCGTCGTGTTGAAGATCATCGCCGGACAGCTCACAGTGACCGCCGCTGCGTGCGAGTACGGGCTCTCCCGCCAGTATCTCCACGTGCTGCTCGCCCGCTACCGTAAAGAGGGATTGGATGGCCTCGAGCCACACTCGCGCGCTCCGCTGACTTCGCCCCAGACGACGACCACCCGCGTCCGCGACCGTGTCATCGAACTGCGCCAACAGCTGACCTCGAACGGGCTCGATGCCGGCCCGGTCACGATCGCCTGGCATCTGCGAGAAGAAGGCCTACGAGCCCCGTCGACGTCCACGATCCGCCGGATCCTGCACACCGCTGGGCTGGTCACCCCCGAGCCGCGCAAACGCCCCCGTTCCTCCTACCTCCGTTTCGAAGCCGCCCGACCGAACGAGACCTGGCAGTCCGACTTCACCCACTGGCCCCTCGCGGACGACACCGACGTCGAGATCCTGAACTGGCTCGACGACCACTCCCGAAAACTGCTGTCCTGCACCGTCCACCACCCCGTCACCGGCGACGACGTCGTCACCACGTTCCTCACCTGCATCGACACCCACGGGCCGCCCGCGTCCACGCTCACCGACAACGGACGCGTCTACACCGCCCGACACGGAGGAGGCAGAAACGCCTTCGAATACACGCTCGCCGCGCTCAGCATCGTCCAGAAGAACGGTTCCCCGAACCACCCCCAGACCCAGGGCAAGATCGAACGCTTCCATCAAACCCTGAAACGCTGGCTCGCCGCCCGTCCCCGCGCCCGCACCGCGGCCGAGCTGCAGACCCAACTCGACGAGTTCCGCGAACACTACAACACGCGCCGACCGCACCGCGCGCTCGACGGAAGAACCCCGGCCGACACCTACGCCGCCTCCCCAAAAGCCGCCCCCACCGGGACCCCAGACACGGACCGGACGCACTACCGCCTCCGCTACGACCACGTCGCCGCCGACGGGAAGATCAGCTTCCGCCGCGCCGGGCGCATGCACCACCTCGGCATCGGCACCACCCACCGAGGCAAACGCGTCATCATCCTCGCCGACGAACACAGCACCACCGTGATCTCCCTCAACACCGGAGAGATCATCGCGACCAACACCATCGACCCAAGCAAAAGCTACTGGCGCAACAACGAGAGAGAGCCCGGCCGATGGCCGGACTCTCTCTCGTAACTTGTCACCTATGTCGCGACTCAGATGTCAACTATGTCCCGACTCATCACA